>NZ_CP135162.1:1827500-2127500 GCF_001940165.2 Roseburia sp. 831b
TTTGACACATTTTTCTTTTTTCGTCCCTTTTCTTTGATTACACCTTATTTTCATTGACTTTTAGGGAAAAGATTGTTATCGTATTTAGCAAGTTATATAAGTTGCATGAGTAATAATTCACGTCTTATAAGTTGTACTTATATTTATAATAAGTGCAATGACAGGATTATGTTCTTATATTATATTATAGAGTTCTTTTTTACAATATAAAACAATTGAATTATTGGATGCAACGCACTATTGAATATGAGGAGATTATAAATGGAAACTATCGCAAACATTCTTATACAGCTCGATAATATCGTCTGGGGCGTTCCTCTTATGATATTAATTTTAGCTGGAGGAATTTTACTTACCTTCCGTTTGGGTGTTTTACAGGTTCGTAAACTTCCACTTGCTTTGAAATGGATGATAAAAAATGAGGAACATGGTGTCGGCGAAGTAAGTTCTTTTGCTGCACTTTGCACCGCTCTTTCCGCAACCATTGGAACCGGCAACATCGTCGGGGTTGCAACTGCTGTCTGTACCGGAGGACCAGGCGCACTTTTCTGGATGGTTGTTGCCGCATTCTTTGGAATGGCAACAAAATATGCAGAAGGTCTTCTTGCAATCAAATATCGTGTTGTCACTGAGGATGGGCATTCCCTGGGTGGTCCCTTCTATTATATCGAACAGGGTATGGGTGCAAAATGGAAATGGCTCGCAAAGCTTTTCGCATTCTTTGGTGTCCTTGTCGGCCTTCTTGGAATTGGAACAATTACACAGGTAAACGGTATTGTAAACGCGCTTCGTAATTATTTTGATCCGGAAAATGCAAAACTTATCACACTTCCTGGCATCGGTCAGTATTCCATCATTGTCGTGATTGGTGCAATTGTTGTCACTTTCTTTGTTGCCCTTGTTTTGATTGGCGGCATCAAGCGTATTTCCGGGGTCGCACAGATTGTTGTACCTTTTATGGCAGTCCTTTATATTTGCATTTGTATGATTTTACTTCTTTGTAATCTTTCCTCGATTCCTGCAGCTATTGGAACTATTATAAATGGAGCTTTTCATCCACGTGCTGTTACAGGCGGTGTGGTCGGCAGTGTTTTCGTCGCAATGCAAAAAGGAGTGGCTCGCGGTATCTTTTCCAATGAAGCCGGTCTTGGCTCTGCGCCAATTGCCGCTGCAGCTGCACAGACAAAAGAACCTGTCCGCCAGGGACTTGTCTCCATGACCGGAACCTTTATCGATACTATTTTAATCTGCAGCATGACCGGACTCTCTATTGTCATCACCGGTGCATGGCAGGTCGAGGGATTAGAAGGCGTTGAAGTTACCACTTACGCTTTTCAAAATGGGCTTCCTCTCCCTGCTAAAGCAGTTTCTTTTATCATCATGCTTTGTCTGACCTTCTTTGCATTTACCACCATCCTTGGATGGGATTACTATTCCGAGCGCTGCCTGGAATATCTGGTGGGCGGTCAGAAAAAATCGATTCTTATCTACCGTTGGCTTTATATTCTGGTTGTGTTAATCGGACCATTTTTGACCGTATCTGCTGTCTGGACGATAGCAGATATTGTAAACGGGCTTATGGCATTTCCAAACATGATTGCAATCTTTTCTTTAAGTGGAATTGTGGTAAAGGAAACAAAAGATTTCTTTAAACGGCATTTGAAATAAACCTGCCTTTTCCCATAAAAATACCGACCTCCAATCGTTAGATTTTTAGGTCTAACTTTTTGGGGTCGGTATATTTTTTAACTTTTGCAGGTCATTTCCTTATTTGATAAAATCAATTGCCTCTTTTACATTCCTTACTCCGACGAGACGGATTCCATCTATCTTTTTTAATGTGTCCATACATGCCTGTGGCAAAATACAGGTATCAAATCCTAGTTTTCTTGCTTCTAACACTCTTTGTTCTGCCATGTTTACAGCTCTTACTTCGCCACTTAAACCAACCTCTCCAAAGCAAATCGTGTGTTCGTCAATTGGAATCTCTTTATAGCTTGATATCAGCGCCAGCACAATTCCCAAATCAATCGCCGGTTCATTCATCTTGATTCCGCCTGCAATGTTAATGTATGCGTCACACTCTCCCATTCTGATTCCGAGTCTTTTTTCCAAAACGGCCATCAAAAGATTCACTCTGTTATAATCGGTTCCCGCTGCAGTTCTTCGCGGCATTCCAAAGTTGCTGCGGCATACCAGCGCCTGGATTTCCAAAAGAATCGGCCTCGTTCCCTCCATCGAACAGGCTACCACAGAACCGGACGCTCCCTGCGGTCTTCCGTTTAGCATAAACTCCGACGGATTCTCGACCTCACTAAGGCCATCCTCCCGCATCTCAAAAACACCAATTTCATTGGTGGAGCCAAAACGATTTTTCACCCCTCGCAAAATACGGTAGGCAGCGTGTCTGTCTCCTTCAAAATAAAGCACTGTGTCGACCATATGTTCGAGTACTCTCGGTCCCGCAACAACACCTTCTTTTGTTACATGTCCAACAATAAAAATCGAAATATTCATGCCCTTTGCAATCTGCATGAGCGTTCCTGTGGATTCTCTTACCTGTGAAACGCTTCCCGGAGAAGAAGAAACCGCTTCCCGGTACATCGTCTGAATCGAATCAATCACTACCACCTGTGGTTTTTCTCTTTGAATCACTTCCTCAATGAGGTCTAAATTCGTCTCGCAAAGCAAGGACAGGCTATCCCGAAATGTGCCAATTCGCTCTGCTCTGATTTTAATCTGCTGAAGAGATTCCTCCCCTGAAATATATAAAACCTTTATCTGTTGCTCTGAGAGATGCTTGCACACCTGCAAGAGCAGGGTTGACTTTCCAATTCCAGGATCACCGCCCACTAACACCATGGAACCCGGAACAATTCCACCGCCAAGGACACGGTCAAGTTCCTTTATCTGTGTTGACATTCTGTCCTCTTTTGTCATTTCAATCTTAGAAAGCGGCAGCACCTGCAAATCACTTTTTCTTACCGCCCCTGCTTTGTGAGCTGATTTTTTTTCAACCATCTCCTCCACAAAGGTGTTCCATTCCTTGCAGCCCGGACACTGCCCCATCCATTTTGCAGATTCATAACCACATGACTGACAAAAAAATACTGTTGTTTTCCCTTTTGCCATCTGTCCTCCCTTTCTTTTCACCCGTAAAATATGATTCCCTGTATCGTATCTGTTTTGTGTAAAGCAAGAACCCGTACCATCTGAATGGCCGGGTTCCATCACACTCATATCCGATTTGGATTAATTCTTCTTTACCACTGCAACTTTTACCTGATCCTGATTTTCAAGTTCAACACTCAAGCTAAGCTTACCACCAAGGTTAGTTTTCATGCATCCTGCATTCACTCCATCAATGGTAATCTCATATTCTGTTTCTGCTTCTAATTCAAGTGTAATCTGTGCATCTTCTGTACCTTCTACCCCAAATGTAATCCCTGTATCCGTTACATTTAAATTACTTACGGCCGTTCCTGGTACTGACTCATAAACAAACATACCGTTACGTTCTAATTTGGTGATTTCCTGAAAGGTCTTTACTTTATAAATATCGCCTTCATGTTCAAAATTATCAAGTTTTGCCTTTGTCTGTAAAGAATAGTCCCCAAAACTAATGGTACCGTCTGCTTCTGAACGAATTAATTCACTAATAACAGCCATTTTTTCCTCCTGTGACAGTCCTTTGACTGTCGTAAAAATTTTGTAAATTAATTATATAATAATCTTTCTTTTTTTTCTAGTGGTTCCAAAAGATTTCCGTATTTTTTTACTTTTTCTCTGTCTCAAATACGATTTTCTTATTCTTGGTTGTCACAATCACCTTATCCCCTTTTCGAACCGTTCCATCGAGAATTTCTTCCGCTAACTTGTCTTCGATTTCATCCTGGATTTTGCGGCGTAATGGTCTTGCTCCATACTTTGGTTCATAGGCTTTCTCTACAATGTATTCCTTGACGCTGTCACGAATCACAAGCTGGATGTCAAGCTGACTCTCGCAGCGTTTGATTAAAGATGTCGTCATAATCGTGACAATCTTTTTCATATCACCCTTATTCAGCGAGCGGAACACAATGGTTTCATCAATACGATTTAAAAATTCCGGGCGGAAAATATGTTTTACCTCTTCCATCACGCCCTCTTTCATTCTGTCGTAATTGAACTTTTCATCATCTACCGATGCAAACCCTAACTTCTTTGGTTCTACAATAGACTGTGCCCCTGCGTTTGATGTCATAATAATAATGGTGTTCTTAAAATCAACTTTTCGCCCCTGGGAATCCGTGATATGTCCGTCATCTAATACCTGTAATAAGACGTTGAACACATCTGGATGCGCTTTTTCAATCTCATCAAACAAGATGACAGCGTAAGGATTTCTTCTGACTTTTTCACTGAGCTGTCCGCCTTCCTCATGGCCTACATATCCTGGAGGGGAGCCAATCATCTTTGACACACTGTGTTTTTCCATATATTCAGACATGTCAACCCTTATCATAGCCTGCTCATTTCCAAAAACTGCTTCCGCAAGTGCCTTGGAAATCTCCGTTTTTCCAACACCGGTAGGTCCAAGGAACAGGAAAGAACCTATCGGTCTGTTTGGATCTTTCAATCCTACCCTGCCTCGTCTGACAGCCTTTGCAACTGCAGTCACCGCATCTTCCTGACCAATTACCCTTTTGTGAAGCGTTGTCTCTAATTTTCTTAAACGCTGTGCCTCTCCCTCTGTTAATTTTTTAACAGGGATTTTTGTCCAACCGGAAACAACATCTGCAATTTCATTTTCTCCGACTGTTGGAACTTTTCTTTGCAGACTCTTCTGGTAACGTTTCTTTAATTTTTCAATATTTTGTTCGATGGACTCTTTTTCTGCCTTCGCTGCTTTGGCAGCCTCTAAATCCATATTGGAAAGGCTTGCTTCCAATTCCTCTTCCAGCTCTTTGACACGCATCTGAAGGTCAATGACTTCCTGCGTATTGCTGTAACTTCCAAGTCTAACCTTCGCAGCTGCCTCATCCATCAAGTCAATTGCCTTATCTGGCAGAAAACGGTCATTAATATAGCGCGCTGAAAGCTGTACTGCCGCTTTTACCGCTTTATCTGTAATCTTCACCTTATGATGTGTTTCGTATTTGCCACGCAAGCCCATAAGAATCTCGATTGCGCCCTCTTCTGTCGGTTCTTCTACCGTCACCGGCTGGAATCTACGCTCTAAGGCTGCATCCTTTTCAATGTATTTACGGTACTCTTCGATTGTAGTCGCACCGATAATCTGAATCTCACCACGTGCCAGGGCTGGCTTTAAAATATTAGATGCATCAATGGCACCTTCTGCACCACCCGCACCAATAATCGTGTGGACCTCGTCAATAAAAAGAAGTACATTTCCGGCCTTTGTCACTTCCTGAATAATCTTTTTAATTCGCTCTTCAAACTCTCCACGATATTTAGAGCCTGCCACAATTCCAGATAAATCTAACGCAACCAGGCGCTTATCTGCAACGGTCTGTGGCACCATGCCAGAGATAATTCTCTGGGCAATTCCTTCAATGATTGCTGTTTTTCCCACTCCAGGTTCCCCAATCAAACATGGATTGTTCTTACTTCTTCTGCTGATAATCTGGATGACTCTTGCAATCTCTTCTTCTCTTCCGACAACCGGATCTAATCCACCTTCTTTTGCAATCTGTGTCAAATCTCTGGAATACTGGTCTAATGTCGGTGTTCCTTCTGCTCTTTTTTTCTTTCCGTTTCTTCCGTTCTGGAATTCATCACGGAATTTGTTTGGGTCTTCCCCCATCGCAATAAGGGTATCCACATATAATTTTTGAATATTGACCCCTAACGTATTCAAAAGCCTTGATGCCGCACACTCGTTCTCTTTTAACATGGAAAGCAGGATATGCTCTGTTCCAACCTGCTCACTGGCAAATCGTTCTGCCTCTTTTTGTGCACATTCTAAAACTCTTCTGCTTCTCGGTGAATAGCCTTCTCTTTCAAGTAATGCGATATCTGAATTTGGTGCAATCAGCTCTTCAATAAGTTCTAAAACTTTTTCCAGATCTACACCATTCTCAGACAGAACCAAAGCAGCTACACCTGTTCCTTCTTTTAATAAGCCTATTAACAGATGTTCTGTTCCTATATAATTATGCTTTAAGGACCTGGACATTCTGTTTGCAATGTCCAACGCCTTTTTTGCTTTCACGGTATATGATTTCTGCATCCTGATGCCTCCTATACTTTGAAGTATTCCCTTTATAAATCGTTTAAGTCGATGACTTCAATCTCATCTTTTTCTTCTTTTGGCTCCGAAGGCTTCGTATTTTTCTTTGCCCCCTTCTTTACCACCGGTTCTTCTTCGAAATCATCTTGGAAATCGTCATCGAAATCATCCTCTTCTTCAAACATTTCCTCTTCCAGTTTCCGGTTCTTTCTCTTTTCTCTCCAGGATAATTTTCTTTCTTTCAGCTGTACGTCTTCTGGATTTTCATCCTCGGCAACCTCTTCCTCTATTGTTGTCTTAAATCCGTCGAGTTCGTCCTCACCTTCCTCGAAGTCTTCCTCATCATCCTCCTCAAAACGGTTGCGGCCGCCTCTTCCACGAAGCAAAAGATTCACAATTACAATCACACAAATTACACAGAGTACAATCAATGCACCAATGATTTTTCTAAAATGTGATTTTTCTTTGGAAAGCTGGTCCGAAAGTTTGTTGTACTCACTTTGCAGACGCTCTAAATCGTCACTTTGTGTGTCATCTTCCTCTAAAGTACCGTTTAATCTCTGGACGGTCTGTTCCACACTGTCATACTGGTACCATCCCTCTGCACCATCACTGTTCATGGCATAGAACACATAAAACTCCGGTATTGCACTCTCATCTTCCGCCAATTGCTGGTAAGCAGTAACGGTTCCAACTTCGTCGATTGTAAAATCAGCCTCTGTATAATTTGATGGAATTGTCACATCTAACGGTGCCTGCAATGCAATCAGGTAACGGTCTCCATAAACGATTTTAACAAATGGATAAAAAATGCCTCTGTTCTGGTCATGCACATAAAATGCTCCCTGACCCTCTCCGCTTTCCGGAACAAGGTAAAGCATCACAAGATTTCCTTTGTCAAAACTGATTCCTTTATAATCCACACCCTGATAAGACACTGTCGCAGCAGAAAAGTCTTCCGGGATTTCATCTTCAGTAAAATCTTCTGATATGATATATGCAACATCATTGATTACAATTCCACTTGTGGCAGCGGTTTCCTCCTCTGTCTCACTTTCTGACTCTTCCGTCTGTTCCTGACCACCTGCACTCTTTGTCACAACAATCGTGTAAGTTGCTGTCACACCATTTTCTGCTTTAACTACAACTTTAATTGTATTCTGACCCTCTACAATGTTTTCATTTCCAGTTATAGATTGTATCGTTGCTTTCTCATTACTTGGCTGGGCATCCACTGTAATACTTGTGACATCAGCATCAACACTTGCTGTATATTTGGTCGTATTATACTTAAATGCCGGTGACAAACTTCCCGAAGAAAGGCTTAATGATTTTAAGGAATTGTCGCTGGAAAGATTCGCAGCATTGGTATTATCTGTACCTCCTGTATTTTCGTTATTTCCAGAAGTACTTGTGGATCCAGCATTGTTTACAGCAACTGTTGCACCTGCACTCGTGTTCATGCTTATCTTTTCTGCTGTATTTGTCTTACTTGAATCTGTGACATTCGCACTAACCGTTCCATTTCCTGCACCTATGGTCTTAAATGTAATGTTCTCTGAAAATGAACCACTGTCAGTATCCATTGCCAAATTCAGCGTTCCACTTCCTCCGCTGCAATTTTTAGAACTTACGTACTGTAAAACACTCGCATCATAATTAATGGCAAGTTGATATTTCGCAGCTGTTTCTCCACTAACATTTACGGTTACCGTAACACTCTCATCCATGTTTGCATTTGATGGTGCACTCACAGATAATGATGCAGACTCCGCCTTTACCTGTATCGGATGATGAATTGCAGTGAAAAGGAAAAACCATAGAAAGAAAATCAAACAAACACTACTTTTCTTTGCTTTTTTCATTTTATCCATCCTTTCATATTCCCTTACTGTTTCCATTAAAGATAATTGAGATTATACCTTTATCTGTAACGGAAAACCTTTTTCAGTTTATTTCATAAATTTCCTCCAAGAAAGTACCATTTTCTACATACTTACTCAGTCTCATTATATGAAATTCCCTCTACACCGTCAACCTAAATATAGTGATTTTTTACCAGTAACTACTATATTTAGTCCATCCGGCAGCTTCTTTTCCGATAAAGATTCGGGTGTCAAAAGGTTGCTCACAAATTAGTTATTGGCAAATTGCATAAAGACAAGACTCTTTTAGTGACTTTGAGGCAACATTAGAAAATCTTAGTATGCCTTTCTGTCCCAAGTGATGTTCTGCCACGGACGGCAGAACAAGGCTTCACGAGCCATGGATGGCTCGTTGAATGCCGGTCACGTTACTTTGAAATAATCTTTGTCAGGCATACTTAGATTGTTCTTATGTTCGCTCATCGGAACAAAATTGGCTTGTCATTGTGTAATTTGCCAGTAAGAAAACTGTAAGCAACCTTTTGACACCCAAATCCGATAAAAAAATCAAAGCCTCTATTTCTTTCCTTCCCCTAAATTAAAAATAAGTAATGTTCCCCAGAAGATTCCACTCAGACTGCAGTAGGAGGCTGCAAGCACGGTATGGCTGCAGGTTTCAATGCGCATTCCTGTAAAAACAAGTACAACAGCCACTACACCAAGTGCTGCAACAAGTGCAATCAGTCCACACAATCCTACCAATTCTTTATCAATCGATTTCATTCCCAATTCCTCCATTCTTTTGCATTTTTCCATGGAAAGCATGCTTTATCATCCAAATACACGTCCGCAAATATTTTTCTTGCGTCCGTTCCATACTGCTCTATAATTTCTGGCAGATTCTGATTGATAGCATCAAATGTCAGTCCAAACCCTTCACACCAGTTCACTGCCTCATCTAACTGCTCTCCACACCGGCACGTCCAAAGAATCACCTGCTTTCCCTGTTCCCGAAGTCCTTTTAAAATCTGAATCAGATACAAATTAGGTGTTCCTATCTTTGGATAGCAGTCGGTACAAAGTGTTCCATCAAAATCCACCGCCACAATCTGATATTCTTTTTCCATCATATTCTCATCCTCTTTCTAAAACCTGTCCTATCTTACAAAACCAGTTCCAGCTTCCAAACGATTCGTTTCCTCTTTATCTAGTCTGGCTTATCCGGCTTTTTGATGGTTCTATCATAATTCACATTGTGTCCTATAAATCGTACACTTCTTTTTGCGCCATCAACGTTTGCGCCATCAAAAAAGAAGCAGACAATCTCTACTACGAGGCGCCACCCCATTCTTAGAGAATGCTTGCTTCTTTTCCTGTTCTTTCTATATTGAATTCCTGTTTGCCAGATTACACTCCTTCGCAGTTAAAATCCGGTATAAAACTTTCCTCTGCGGTCTCACCCTCCTGAATAAAACCATTTTCCACTCCAAGGTCAATTGCAAAATCAACCACCTCATCGTATTCGTCTCCCGTCAATTTTCGATTGAGTTCCGGGTACTTTTCCACATTTTTTAAGGGTGTGAACTGGTTCATGATACTAAGATAGATGGTATCCCCATATGTTTCATAAAGATAACGGATGATGTCCTTGGAATCCTCCATGCAGCCTGGCAAAATCAGGTGCCTTACAATCACACCGCGCTGCATCAGCTCCTGCCCCTCTTTTTCGTAAAAGGATGCCGCTCCCGTCTGCCTTACCATCTCAGCTACAACTTTTTTTGCCACCTCTCCATAATCAGGTGCATGCGAATATTTTTTGCTTAGGGAACTGCTCATATACTTAAAATCCGGAAGATAGATATCCACAATTCCTTCTAATTCCCGAATCGAATCCACATTTTCGTAGCTGCTTGTGTTATATACAATGGGAAGATTTAACCCTTGGTTTCTCGCGCGCTCAATCGCCGGCACAATCTGCGGCACAAAATGGCCTGGTGTGACCAGATTGATGTTATTGGCTCCTTTTTCCTGAAGTTCTAAAAAAATCTCGCTAAGACGCTCATTGGAAATCTCTTTTCCAACGCTTCCATTCGCAATCTCCTGATTCTGGCAGAATACACAGTGCAGGGCACAGCCACTGAAAAACACCGCCCCTGACCCTTTTTCTCCTGAGATGCACGGCTCCTCCCAAAAATGGAGGGCAGCCCTCGCCACCTTGAGCGTACTGGTCTGACCACAAATCCCTTTTTCACCTAATTTCCTATTTACAAAACAATTTCTAGGACATAATGTACATTTTTCCATACGATTACTCTTTTCTTTCTATTCAAAATGAACCTTGATTCCCATTTCTTTTTTCGCTATGATAATGGATAGTATGTCCGCTGGCAAATTTGACCCGGACGCATTCATTATACATGAAAATATTGTATTTTGAAATAGAATTGAAAGGTTGGTTATTTTCATGAGTAAGAAAAATTGTATGGTAGCACAGTCCGGAGGTCCCACAGTTGCAATTAACTCCAGTCTCGCTGGTGTGATTACAGGTGTAGTTGAATCACAGGAATATGACACCATCTATGGTTCCGTCAACGGAATCCTTGGAATTTTAAACGAGCGCTATCTGAATCTGACAGAGGAGATTGCCAAAAAAGACGGTGCCATCGACACCTTGATTACAACTCCTGCCATGTTTTTAGGTTCCTGCCGTTATAAGCTTCCAAATTATCTCGATGACGATTCTTCTTATGTTTATATTTTCAATCAGTTTGAAAAATTAAACATCGGCGCATTCTTTTACATCGGTGGAAACGATTCCATGGATACCGTATTAAAGCTTTCCGAGTATGCAAAAAGAATCGGGAGTGACGTTAAGATTCTTGGTATCCCAAAAACGATCGACAACGACCTTTGTGAGACCGACCACACCCCAGGTTTTGGTTCCGCAGCAAAATATGTCGCATCTTCTATTCTTGAGATTGCACACGATACGTTCATCTATGCCGTAAAGAGTGTTACGATTATTGAGGTTATGGGACGTGACGCCGGATGGCTGACCGCCGCATCCGCCCTTGCAAGAAATGAGTACAATGTGGCTCCACATTTGATTTATCTGCCGGAAGCTCCTTTTGATAAGGATGATTTCCTTTTGGATGTAAAAAAGATGCTTTTTACCTGCAACAATGTCATTGTCGCCGTCTCTGAGGGAATCCGTGACCGCGAAGGCAATTACATCAGTGCCTCCGAACAGTCCGTTGATACTTTCGGTCACAGCCAGTTAAGCGGTGCCGGCAAGACACTGGAATTTCTGGTAAAAGAAAAATTAGGCGTAAAAGTGCGCTCTGTCGAATTAAACGTGTTACAGCGCTGCGCTTCCCATCTTGCATCAAAAACCGACCTTGAGGAAGCATTTGCTCTTGGGAAAAAAGCCGTAGCCCTTGCAGAACAAAATATAACCGCATCCATGGTAACCATGAATCGTACTTCAAACAATCCATATACCATTGAATACGGTTATGCAGAAATTAAAAATATTGCAAACGAAGCGAAATCTGTTCCAAGAGAATGGATTAACGATGCCGGAAATGATATTGAACAACCTTTGGTGGATTACTTAACCCCGTTAATCCAAGGCGAATCCCAGGTTCAATATAAAAACGGACTTCCGGCATATCTGAACGTTAGTCATTTAGCAGAACTTCAATAAATTTTCCGATTTCAACCCATGCTTTTTTAGATTCCGGGAGAAGCAGCATCGCCATCTGAAAAATATGAAACATTCCTTCATAAATACTAAGGCGTACCCTTACTCCCTGCTCTCTTGCTTTTGCGGCAACACTCACCGAGTCACTCAAAAGCATTTCGTAAGAGCCAACCTGAATGAGCATGGGCGGAAATCCTCTGAAATCTCCATAAAGTGGTGAGATATAACTATCCATCGGATCGTGGTCTCCCACATAATCTTTGTTATAAATCAAACTATCTCTTGTATTTCCAAATAACGGATCTTTTTCAAAATTTGTCTCATAAGATTCTCCGCTTGCCAGCAAGTCTGTCCAAGGCGACATGGCAACGATTCCACAAGGAAGCGGCATCTTATGGTCATTTAGATAGTGGCAGAGCGCCATTACAAGCCCTCCGCCTGCCGAGTCCCCTGCCAGAATAATCTGATAACCAAAATATCCCTGTTCCAGCAGCCACTGGTAAGCAGCCACTGCATCCTCTAGTGCCGCCGGATATGGGTGTTCCGGTGCCACACGGTAATCGATGGTAAGTACACTCATTCCCTTGCTGACTTCGTTATACAATCCCGCAAACGTACGGTATGCATTTCGCATCGCGCCGATGTATCCGCCTCCGTGAAGCTGTAAAATAATTTTTTCCTGATTCGGATTTTCCTTCGATTCCAGCAGTTCCATCGTAAAATTCGGAAGTTCTATCTTGGTCATCGTAAAGCAATCCGGACATTTCCACGGTGGCTCTACCAGATTTTTTCTAATCTCACCATTTTTGAATTTTCTGCCAATCAGATTATCATTTGTAACGTGTGCAATCAAATCGCGCACTACTTTTCCCCTGATACTTGTCTCATGGTCTCTCATTCCATTTATACCTTTCTCTATCGAACATGAAATCTTCTTCGCAGTTCTGTTCTCGCTCTCCTGTCACCAATAATCACGGTTCCAAGGAATAAAAAGACAGAAAATGCCAGTGCAATCTGACTTAAAAGTGGAGCTGTCACAAGCCCGACTGCTGCAAAAATAACCGGAACAACACTGCATACCATCATAAAAATCTGTAGCATCATGTAACTTTGCCAATTTCTCCTGTTGATTAACATTAACAGCAAAATTCCGACATCCACTGCAATGATTCCAGATGGCAGCACATAATTTAAGGACCAGCCATGATATCCAACTACAAAATCAATTGCAACCATCATCAAAATCATAATCATCATCAATACGACAATCTTGATACGGTATCCGGTTCTTCCTAAAATTGCAAACCGAATCAGAAGATATCCGTATAGGAAGATCATTCCTGTAATCACACTCCACCACATTTTGGGTGCTGTGACATAATTGATATAAAGCAGAAGCGCTTCTGTCAAAATTGCAAGGAACAGATAAATTCTTCCAAACAACATCATTTTTCTTGCCTTTAACCTGACGTTTGGATACATATTTTCCACTTCCACGGTCTGTTCTAATACACAATTACAAAGCGGACAACGTTCTGTCTCATCTATTACTTCTATGTTACATTTGTTACATCTACTCATAATGAACACCATTGCTTTCTATCTCTATTTGAATTCCATCACTTGCAATCTGTCTGAAAAATCCTCTTTGTACCGAAGGGTCCACAAGGTCATAGCTGAAACTGAACACCAATGTGTCCTTGTACGAACAGATGGTACCTTTTAAATGCTGCCCTTTTGACATTGCAAGAAACGAGTGAAACATCTCGATATAAGGCTCATACTCCTTTGCGACCTTGATATTTCCGATGTTTGTTACCGTTGCCGTATTCGCAAGTGCAGAGGATGTATACACATACCGCATCGCCAGATTTTTCAAAAACAACGGAACCACACGCGCTAATATCTGTTTTTCGTTCGATACATTATAGGAAAACAGTTTTTCCAGGTTCTCCTTATTAATCTGTGACCTTAAACTCTCTTTTACAATTCCAACCACCTCTTCAAAGGTATAAAATTCTTTGGTTGGATGAAATTCTGCCGATACCATAACAAAAAAGTTCTTTGTCGTGACGGAATTAAAATAGGGACGCAGGTTGACAGGAACCGCCACGCGAATCGGCTTCTTCGACGGCATGGCATGAAGACATTCTGTATACACGCTCCAGATATAACAGGACACGAGATACTCATTGATGCTGACGCCATAGCGGTGGCTGACTTCTTTTAATGCAGCAACCGACATGTATCCGTGCATCACACCAAACTCTCCGGTAGACAGCTTTTCCCCTTTTATCAGATAGGCTTTCTTTCTCTGATATCCATTCGCAGAACCTTTTTTGTAATTCTTTAAAAAACTGTCCTCCCGGTTTAAAGAGGTATCTGTGTGCAGGGAATCCCCATATTTTTCCGATAATTCCGGATGTACCAGACGCAGATACTGATAGGTCAGCTCCTTCAAAAAGTTGATACCGCCCATTCCGTCTGTCAATACATGAAACACCTCAAGATTGATTCGGTATTTATAGTAAGTTACGCGAAACATATAACTGTGATTTCGATTCTGTACAATAAAACGACATGGGTAGTTGCTTTCCTCACGCACTCTTGGTGCCGCTTTCCCATTCTCTTCAAAATAATACCAGAATACGCCTCTGCAAAGCCTTAGATTAAATCCGTCAAACTTCGGAAGCACAATATCCAATGCTTTCTGCAAAAATTCTGGCTGTACCAATTCATTCAATGTTACGCTGATTCGATAAACATTGCTCATGCTTTCCCCTGCAATCACGGGGAACAAATGTGCTGTATTATCAAGCCGGTCCCATCTGATATCCCTGGTTCTGACTTTTTCTTTCTTTCTGGAATTTTTATTTTCATCCGCACCATTTTCTATGGTTGCGTTTTCCTCAGAATCCATCTTTTTTTTCATATTAATTAAATCTCCATTCTTGCGTTTTTCTTTACGCATTCATAGCTGGACTATTACAATATTATACTAAAATTACGATAAAATTTCAATTCTACAACACGTTTTAAAAAGTATTCCATTTTCCAAAAGAGTTCTTGATTTTTTCCATTTTTTCTCATAAAATAAAATCGAACTATCTGGTCTGTCCAGTAGTCCACTTGTAGAAAGGATGATACCTATGGAATTTCGAAAATTAGAAGCACCTTCTTTAAAAGAATTGTTTATCAGTGAACTTGAAAATATGATTATTTCCGGGAAATTACAGATTGGAGAACGTCTCCCAAGTGAGCGCGAACTTGCAAACTCGATGCAGGTCTCCCGTGCTGTCGTAAATTCTGGAATCGCAGAGATGGAAAAGAAAGGATTTTTAATCGTAAAACCGCGAATTGGAACCTTTGTCGAAGATTACCGCAGAAACGGAACGTTAGAAACTTTAGTGTCTGTCATTAATTATAACGGTGGAATGATGCAGCAAAGAGACATCCGCTCCTTACTTGAAGTGCGCATTATCTTCATGACACTTGCCTCAAAGCTTGCCATCGCACATGCCTCCGACGAGGAAATCAAAGGATTAAAACCATATCTGGAACGTCTTGGACAGTCTACTACCGCAGAGGACGCTGCCTGTGCCGTTTTCCAGTTCAGCCATGAATTGGCTTTTATCAGTGGAAATACCTTACTTCCGCTGTTCTTTATCTCATTCCGTGAACTGGTTACAAGCCTTTGGGTCCGCTACTGCCATAACCATGGAATCCCACAGCTTTATCAGAATACAGCCACCATTTATGAATATCTCATCAAACGTGATGCCGATGGAGTCGTAGAATTTATCACAGTCTCCACCGAAGATACCATCGATGGAGACCGTACCATCTACAAAGCTAATTAGCGAACTGGCTTTGATACAATTTTGCATAAAATCCATTCTGGGCAAGCAGTTCTTCATGCTTGCCTTTTTCTATGATGTGACCATCCTTCATCACAAGAATCACATCTGCCTCCTGAATGGTAGAAAGACGATGTGCCACAATAAAGCTGGTGCGTCCCTTCATCATCTTAGCAAATGCCTTTTGAATCTTCATCTCCGTTCTTGTGTCAATTGAGGACGTTGCCTCATCTAAAATCAGCATCGGTGGCAGACAAAGCATAACCCTTGTGATACAAAGGAGCTGTTTTTGTCCTTGCGACAGATTGCCTCCGTCCTCACCAATCACGGTATCGTAGCCATCCGGCAAACGCTTGATAAAGCTGTGCGCATGGGATGCCTTTGCTGCCTCAAGTATCTCCTCCTCGGTTGCATCCGGTTTTCCCATTACGATATTTTCACGAATCGTTCCTGCTTTTAGCCAGGTCTCCTGCAATACCATTCCGTAATTTTTACGAAGACTTTTTCTTGTCATTTCCATAATCGGAACACCCGAAACACGAATCTGACCATCGTTTACATCATAGAAACGCATTAATAAATTAATCAGGGTTGTCTTTCCGCATCCGGTCGGCCCAACAATCGCAACACGCTGTCCTGGTTTTACGGATAAGTTAAAATCTTCAATTAATTTTTGTTCCGGCACATAGGAAAAAGAAACATGCTCTAACTCGACGCTGCCATCTGCATTTTCCAGTTCAATGGCATCCGGTGCATCCGGAACTTCCGGCTCTTCCTCAATCAGTTCAAAAATTCTTGCTGCGCAGGCAATCGCATTCTGCAATTCTGTCACAACACCGGAAATCTCATTGAACGGTTTTGTATACTGATTTGCGTAACTTAAAAGGCTCGCTAGCTGTCCAACGGAAATACCGCCTGCAATCGCAAGGAACGCTCCTACCACTCCTACCACTGCGTACACAATACTGTTGACAAACCGTGTCGCCGGATTCGTAATACTGGAGAAGAAAATCGCACGCAAGGAGCACGCTCCTAGCCTGTCGTTGATTTCATCAAATTGATCCATTGCCTCTTTTTCATGGCTAAATGCCTGTACCACCTTCTGGTTTCCCACCATTTCTTCGATAAAGGCAGTCTGTTCTCCCCTTGTCTTTGACTGAAGCTGGAACATGGAATAGGTCCTTTTTGCAATAAAACTTGCTACAAACAAAGACACTGGCGTAATTACAACGACCGCAAGTGTGATTTTAATATTGATGGTAATCATAAAAACAAGTGTGATAACAATCGTTAACACGCCGGAAAAAAGCTGGGTAAATCCCATCAGAAGTCCGTCCGCAAACTGATCAACATCCGCAATCACACGGCTGACAATCTCTCCGTAAGAATGTGCATCTAAAAATTTTAACGGCAGATGTTCTAATCGCTCAAATGCATCCTTTCGGATATCCCTTACGATGTGATAGGTCATGTGGTTATTGCAGACATTCATAAGCCACTGGGCTGCTGCTGTTAAAAAAATAACAATCGCCATTTTCTTTAAAATAACTGCTATTCCAACAAAATCAACAAGTCCTTTTGCAAGAATAAAATCCACAGCCTGACCTGTTAAAATCGGAATGTAAAGCGTCAGCACTACGGTTGCAGCCGCCAGCAAAACAGACGCCCCCAGATACATCCAGTAATTTCTGATGTATGTTAAAACTTTTCGTATGGTTTTTCCTCTATAATCCTTCATCTATCGTCCCTCCTGTGCTGCACTCTTTTTCGGAAACTGGGACTCATAAATTTCCCGATAAATCTCACAGGTTTTCAATAATTCCTCATGAGTTCCCATTCCAACCAGATTTCCATCATCCATGACCAGGATTTTATCTGCATGCATGAGCGATGCAGCCCTCTGGGACACCAAAAAGACTGTGGTATTTTTCATTTCACGAATTGCCTCACGGAGTTTCGCATCGGTTGCATAATCAAGGGCAGAAGCGCTGTCATCTAAAATTAAAATCTCCGGCTTTTTCACAATCGCTCTTGCAATCGTAAGTCTTTGTCTTTGACCACCGGAAAGATTTTTTCCACCCTGCTCAATCTCATAATCAAGCCTGCCTTCCTTCGCATCTACAAATTCTTTTGCCTGGGAGATACGAAGTGCTTCCTCTAACTCTTCCTCGGTTGCATCCTTCTTTCCCCACATCAGATTCTCACGGATGGTTCCTTTAAAAAGAACCGCTTTTTGCTGCACAATCCCAACCATATCGCGGAGTACCTCAACCGGATAATCTTTTACATTCATTCCATTGATGCGGACCTCACCTCTTGTGACATCATAAAATCTTGGAATCAGATGCACCACGGAAGATTTTCCGGAACCGGTTCCTCCGATAATTCCGATTGTTTCCCCACGTCTGACCGTAAAGTTCAAATCTGACAGCGCTTCCTCACCTGCTTTTTCATATGAAAGTCCGACTCCGTCAAAAGAAAGAATTTCGTCGCTCTTTCTTCCCTCTTCCAGCGCACTCTGCCACTGCTTGGATGGTTTGCTCACAATCGACGGGCTAAGTTCCAGGATACCCTGGATACGATTTCCACATGCAATCGCTTTTGTCACTGTAATAATAAGATTAGCTAATTTTATAAGTTCTACTAATATCTGTGACATATAGTTCACAAGGGCTACTACTTCACCCTGTGTGATAATTCCCTGGTCAACCTGCACCGCTCCCGTGTAAATCAGGACGATGGTTGCGCCGTTGATGATGATGTAGGTCACCGGATTCATCAGTGCCGATATTTTTCCGACATAGAGCTGCATTCTTGTCAAAAATTCGTTGCTCTCATGAAAATGTTCCATCTCGTCCGCTTCTTTTCGGAAGGCACGAATTACCCTTGTACCGGTCAAATTCTCTCTTGTGATTCCCAAAACGTTATCTAACGCAGACTGCACCTTGCGGTATAATGGAATACTGATAATCATAATGCCAAACACCACAATCGAAAGTAACGGTATCGCCACCACAAAGACAAGCGCTGCCTTTACGTTGATGGTGAAAGCCATAATCATCGCACCAAAGACGATAAACGGTGAACGCAGAAACAAGCGCAAAACGAGGTTTACACCGGATTGCACCTGATTGATATCACTGGTCATTCTTGTAATCAGTGTTGATGTTCCGACAACATCCATCTCCGTAAAAGAGAGCGTCTCAATATGGGAAAATAAAACATGTCTTATTTTGGTTGAAAAACCAACCGCCGCTTTTGCCGCATAATACTGTGCCGTTATGGAACAGGTAAGACCGATTAAGGCAAGTGCAATCAGCACAAAACACATCTTTACCACATAATTGCCATCCTGCATTCCAATTCCATGGTCAATAATCGCCGCCATTACAAGTGGGACAATCAATTCGAATGACGCCTCTAACAGTTTAAAAAGAGGTCCTAATACACTTTCTTTTTTATAATCTTTCAGATAAATTAATAACTTTCTCACGTCAGGTTCCCCGATTCTTTTCTTTTTTTATCCTTTACATATTGCCACATTTTATGTCATTTTTCAATAAAGTTAGCCGTTTTTTCGGTTCCTTATAAAAGAAAAACAGAACGGTTCTCAAAGAAGCTTCCGTTCTGTTTTCTGTCAAAACTTAGATTAATTTTTAACACCCATCGTCTTTTTCGTATATTCCGTGTAAATTCTGTGATAGAGTCCTTCTTTTGCCATCAGTTCTTTATGTCTTCCATGTTCCGAAATCGTACCATTCTCAAGCACATAGATATCCTCTGCAAACTGTGAAATAATATTCATCTTATGTGAAATAATAATCCCTTTCATCCCAGTCGTGTACGCTTGTAATACATTCAGACATTTTCCTTCGGAAATGGCATCTAAGCCGGTAAACGGCTCATCCAAAATAAAATAATTTCCATATTCTGGAAGAAGGAAACGGGCAATTGCGATTTTGTTCTTTTCTCCTCCTGAAATCTTACAGCCTCTCTGTCCAAACTTTCTTCCCTCTAAATCTAATAATTCTAAATCCGATAACAGCCTATTATATTTTTCTTCCAAATAATAATGTCTTGCCATTTCTATCTTAGCAGTCCATTCCACAAACCATGTCTTATCTTCTGGTAATTCTTGTACAATACACTCCAGAACAGAGCTATCCTGCACTTGTGCATAATTCAGCAAAAAGAGTTCCCTTAGCAGCTCCCTTTCTGGTTTTTCCAACCGTATTTTCTCCTTTCGGTTCCATGCTTTAAGCGTATCATAGAGTTTTTGCACACAGTCCTTACATTCACTTTCTTTTTTTACATATGCCTCAGCAGAAATTCCTGCTTTTCCAAGTGTAATGTTAAACTCCAGATTTCCGTTAAACATTTCCGGTTCCTGCGGAGCATAGCGTATTGCCGTCTGAATCAGATATCTGCTGATATCTGAAGTCTGTTTTTCACCATAACAGCACACACCATCTGTCGGAAGCAGCTCACCCAGTACCATTTTTATAATCGTAGATTTTCCCTCTCCAGAAAGACCAACAACCCCAATTTTCGCACCAACCTCCATCGAGAGTCCGCTTAATGCCTTTTTCCCCGAAGCATTTTCGTATGAAAAAGAGCAATTTTTTAATGCAAGTGCTTCTCCATCTGGAATTTTAAGCCGTAATTCCGGGCACAGACTGTCTTTTATTTTGTTATAAAACATCGTAAATTGGTGTTTGTTGGAATTATACTGTTTCAAAAGCGTGATTGGAACAAAGATGGTTGAAAAATAAGAAAGCATCGCAATAAAAGACGCTATCTCCATTTTTCCTGCATTCATCTGACAGACAGAGACTATAAAAAATATGGACAGTGCCAGAATCCGGATTCCTCCCAATGCAGACACCGATGCCGAATTAATCGTATTTGCCTGTTTCATGAATCCGTCTCTTTCATCAAAAATCTGATAAATCTCTTTCATGTATCGGTTTATATCTGCAAATCCCATAACACTTAGGCGATTTTCAATGCACTCAAGCACACGCGGGTTTGCCTCATAAATCTTTTCCCGCGCCGCCTGAAACTTTTTGATAAACGCTTTATCACTGACAAAATGTAACACTATCATCACGAGATAGGACACCATAACAATTCCGACAAATGCCTTCGACCACTGTGCTGTAATAACCAAAATTACAATTGTAGAGATGCATTGGAAAAAGATATTTACAATATTCGTTTCGAGCAGATTCGAAATATGTTCCGAATCTCCAAACACGCTTACCATATAAGCTCCAGGTCCCTTGGATTCAATAATGGGATTTTTGTTTTTCAATGCAGATTCAATCAGTTCCTCCTGAAGTGCTCTCTGAAGCGTCCGCTCCAAATGGCTCAATAAAACAGACTCAGCAATGACTGCCAGTACCCCCGCCACCCCACATAAAAAATAAATACAGATGTAGGAAATCTTCAGTTGCGAATTGGTCATTCGTTCAATCATCTCTTTCTGCGAAATCGGGATGAGAACCATAGAGCAGTTATTCACGAAAGATGTGAAAAAATTCAACAAAAAACACATTTTTGCTTTACGGTTAAATCTTTTCCATGCAAATCTATAAAATTTTATCATCTTGCTGTCCCTTCTATTGATGCATCATAAGATGAATCAGTAACAAGAATAGCATCTTACAGCTACTCTTCACAGCTACATTATATCTGTATTTCAATTATTTTAAAGGGACGTTTTAGGTCTATATTTCCGACCTAAAAAGTCCCTTTACATTTATAATACTAAACAAATCTAAGGAGGTTTTTCATTATGAAATATTACAAAAAATTGGTTACATCTTTAATAATAATTCTATTTGTTTCCTATATGCCAACCGTAGCATCAATGCACAATAGCAGTCAATCCTCAACTGCAAGTTTTTCCACCATAATGCCTTATAATAATGTATTTGAAGATGACAAAGAATAATACTTATACCAAATATTTTTTTATAACAGATGCGTTGCGCTTAATATAAAACATTTCGCTGATACAGAGCGCATATTCAAAATACTTACGATACTGCTGCTTCATAAATTTATTTTTCTTTTTTGCCATCTCATCATATATCCACCCTATCTCAAACAAGAAATCATACAATTTACTTGCATCACCTGAATTAAAACAATATTCAATTCCTTTCGCAGCAATTTTCAATGCTTCATCGTAGGAGGTATCAACAATACAAATTTTCCTTTATTTTACTGTGTTTTCAGATTTTGTATTTTAGGTTTTTATACTAATTTATACGAATTTTTTACATTCAAAACGCTCCGTATATTGCTTTATAAAATTTTATAAATTATAATTTATTTAATCCCATATGGGAGAAGTAATCGCTATGCAATACTGCATGCTAAAGTATAGATACAAAAAACATCTAGCATATACTAGATGTTTTTTGTTGCCTAGAATCACAAACTGGGATTTGCAGTTATCTATACTCATTCGGAATTTCGATATGAAATGTCTCACACAATAGCTTCACATCATGCACATCATTCTCATCAAATTCGTATCCCAGATGGAACATTACTTGACTATATGGTTCAATACATGAAACCTCTATCTCCTCAATTTTTCCTTTGCCCGAAAAAGTTTCTATCGGAAAACAATCCCCCTCATAAAGAATTTCACCTTCGCCCGTATATTCAAAACAATGCAAATCAACAATTCTGTTTTTCGCATCTTCCCATACAGTATGGTTCAATGTTGTATATTCCATCTTAATCTCATAAAAGTCATTAGCTTTCATCATCTCTATAAAGTTCTGATAATCTTTCTTTTCTACAAAAATATCAATATCGTTATGGACTCTTGACGGATATCCAAGCAACGCATCTACACCCCATCCACCATCAAGAAAGACTTTAATCTCCGCATCTATCGAGAGTTGAAGAATCTGCTTTACATCTGTTATATTAACCATCTTATCATCTCCGCAAATTCAAGTTTATCTTTCTGATTATACTATAATCCTATCCACATGAAAAGCAGAAATAATCAAGGGGAATTGATAAGAAGTGCATTATCAATCCCCCCACTTAATTATATTCCATTCCTGCATATCAAGGGTTGCCCTACGGCGTATCGTGGCAAAATGCCACTTGCCCCTTGACATGCTACTGCTTCAGATAATGCGTTACTGTAACCTCTAATCTTTCATGCCCCAACGCACAAGTACAAATGTAAGCCTCATCTCTATCGAATGTCTGCTTGTTCTCACCCCTTGTCGTATATGTACCGCTTTGTATCTCGTAAGTTCTGCTTTCTCCCGTTTCCTTATCCTTTATAATTTTGTACTCATGCCTTGTCGGATATTTTGCTAATATCTTGTCTTTAAAATCTTTGTCCTGCTCTACAGCCTTGTATAATTCTCTCGCATAATCTCCTCTATACCCATGAATATCTGCCGAATGCGATATTTTGTGAAATAGCTTTGTGTTTCTATCTTTTCCTACAAGATACTTCTCTACATATTCTCGATATTTAGGGAGAATAGGTGCAATTCTATCTCTACCTCCTTTACTTTTTTCTATCTTGACCCACATCACATCATTTCTATCCGTATAGAATTTTGCAGGTGTTAACTTCTCCAAATCACATCTTCTACAGCCAGTTGCTTTCGCAAATGTCACAAGGTCTATATGTCTTTCTTCGCTAAAATGTTTGTCCTGCTCCTTTTCCCCTCGTGAGCGAACAATGTCTTTTGTATCTCGTTTTGGCATATCTATTTCAATCTTTTCTCCGTAGAGTTTTGATAATGCCGAACGCTCCATTTTTGCAGTCCACACACTCACTCTATCTACATCAAGTCTATATTGTATATACTCTTTTGCAAATTCCTTGCAATTGTTTATATCAGCCTTTCTGTTAATGTCTTTTTCTTCCTGCAACCACTTTCCAAACCTTTGGCATGCCTTTTGATATGTATCGAATGTATCATATGAATGTATTTTATCATCAGTCATTCCAAATCTATATTCAGTTCCCTTTTCTTCTCTTAATTGTTGTTTCGCTTCATGACGACTTTCTCCAAATCCTTGCTTGCCATAAAGTATATTATTTATCTGTCTTTCTATTGTGCTTCTTCCCATAATACTATTCCCCCTAAATTTTGTTAAACTGAATCGCTTACGCAATTACTTTCAACTCGTTTTTTGAAGTGTTGAGGCTCACTTTTGAACAAAATAAAGCAACCGACAAAATGCCGCTTGCTTTCAAAACTTTTCTTTTCCTTATTCAGTTCTAATTTTCCTTTTCTCCTTTTTTAATAATTGTTATATCTTACACTTAAAAATCTATACTTAAAATGTTTGTTTCAAACATATTGCCTTAACTTATACTTGTAAACGCACCATAGTGCGTATATAGATTGCGCTATGAAAATTTGAGAAAATAGACCCAACAATTAATATTCATCAAAAAAGTTTAGTCTAAAAAGTTTAGTCTAAACTTTTTTGACACAAGGAGGGCTTCTATTATGAAATCTCAAACATCTATAGCATCACGCAATTGTCGTATACAAGAATGGGCTCAAATGATTCAAGATTGTAACAATCGGCCTGTTGGAATGTCTGTCAGCGAATGGTGTCAGGAACATTCTATTACCACCGCAAACTATTATTACCGAATGACTCAGGTTCGCAAAGCCTGTTTGGATTCGCTTCCAAGCGAGGTTGTTGAACAAGCGATTGTTCCTGTTCCTACCAATCTAATGACAAATGGTAATTATTCTTTTGCAGAAACAAATCAAGAGTGCGATGAATCATTTATTGAACTTTCAGCGCATGGTGTGACTCTTCGTGTTACAGAAAACACATCATCTTCACTTTTATCAAAAGTTCTTGGGGTGCTTGCCCATGTTGAATGATGCCACTTGTTTTAAACAGATTTATATCGTTTGCGGCTACACGGATCTCCGTTTTGGCTTGGATTCATTAGCTTCTATCATCGAATCCAAAACAGGAAGTAGCCCGTACGTTCCTGATACGCTTTACCTTTTCTGTGGTCGCAAGACTGACAGAATCAAAGGATTGGTGTGGGAAAAGGACGGATTCTTGCTCTTGTATAAGCGCCTAGAGAAAGGGAACTTCGTGTGGCCAAGAAATGAATCCGAAGTACGAGCACTTACCAGTCAGCAATTTCGTTGGCTCATGGAAGGTCTAACAATTTTTCCAAAGAAAACGGTTCAAGAGATCCGACCGCCAGAACATATGGCATAATGATTGTGCAAAAGGTAGAAATTTCAGGGGCATCATTCCTGGGTTCTAATATGGTAATTACAATCATCTGTAAGTCCAGTATTCTGCATTATTAGCGTGTTATTGCGCTTTTAGGTAATTGTAATTTATATCCATTGTTTTGAAAACTCTGCATTTACAAGGTCTACAAATCCCTTGTGGGAGCTTACAGGCATAGGCAATTTGCCGAATTTTGAAACGAACAACATTCGCAATTTAAGTCCATATCCGCTATAATAGACCTTAGAAAAGAGGTACATTATGGCGATGGAATATACAGAAGAACAATTGAATAATTTTGACAAGGCTACCCTTATTCAACTGTTTTTGGCACAACAATCACAACTCAAAGATATTGATCGGAAACTGCAACTGTTGTTGGAACAGGTCGCTGTATTGAACAATAACCGTTTTGGGAAGTCATCTGAGAAACTTGATGTAGATAACCAGATCAGCTTCTTAGAGGTTGATGGCAATATCGTTTATTTTAATGAAGCAGAAGCTGTTGCAGCCCTTGAATGCTCAGAGGAAGAAGAAACATCGAAACCTCATAGTAAAAAGAAAAAGGGGAAACGCGCTGCTGACATCAAAGGTCTTCCAATCGTTCCGGTTGAACACAAGATGACGGAAGACGAGTTAATCGACGAATTCGGAGAAGATGGCTGGTATCAGCTTGAAGATGAAGTATACCATCGCTATCGTTTTACCCCAATGAAGATTGAAATCGAAGAACATCACGTTGGCGTGTATAAATCTAAAAAGGACAATCATTTCAAAAAGGCAGATCATCCTGCTTATTTACTAAGAAACAGTCTTGTTTCACCATCTTTGCTAGCAGGCATTTGGAATGCCAAATATGTTAATGCAGCACCTCTTTATCGTCAGGAACAGGAATTCCAAAGAATGGGTCTTAACATCGATCGCGCGGATATGGCTCATTGGACCATTCTATGTGCAGAGAGATATCTCTCAATCTTTTATGATTATCTGCACGAGAAAATGTATGACTATCATGTCTTACAAGCAGATGAGACTCCGGTTCTTGTTTCAAAAGAAAACAGAACTACCGGAAATAAGCATTACATGTGGGTATACCGTACAGGAAAGATGTATCTGAATAAGCAGATCATCTTGTACGAGTACCAACCATCTCGTAATGCCAGTCATCCACGAGCTTTTCTTAAAGATTTTCAAGGAATTTGTCTGACGGATGGCTATCAGGTCTACCATACGATTGAAAAAGAACGCGAAGACCTGAAAATCGCTGGGTGCTGGGCACATGCAAGACGTCGCTTCGATGAGGCTGTTAAGGCTCTACCAAAGGCAAACCAGAAAATGTCTCTTGCATATCTGGCATTGAAGCAAATCCAAGCAATCTATCGCGAGGAGAACAAGCTTGGGGACATGAATCCGGATGAACGCCTGAAACATCGTCAGTTGACTGTAAAGCCACTGGTGGATGCTTATTTTGCATGGGCAAAACAGAATCTCATGTCTGTTCCGCCGAAGAGTAAGACAGCAAATGGATTTACTTACTCCTTGAATCAGGAAAAGTATTTGAGAACATTCCTTGAAGATGGAGAAGTGCCAATCGATAACAATTCGGCAGAACAGGCAATTCGGCCATTCTGTGTAGGCAAGAAAAACTGGGTTATGATTGATACCATCGCAGGGGCAGAAGCAAGTGCAATCATTTACAGCATTGCAGAAACTGCAAAGGCTAACGATCTAAAACCTTATAATTACTTTGAATATCTTCTGACAGAGATTCCAAAGCACATGGATGACCATGATGCAAGTTTTTGTGAAGATCTGCTTCCTTGGTCAGACAAGCTACCAAAGGAATGCAGAAAGCAACTTTAAAACCAACGCCGCTCTTTGGAGCGGCTAATCAAGTATTAGTACCGACTATGGTGCGTTTACTTATACTTAAATATTGCCATAGATTTTTTGCATTTACAATGGGTGTTGCTCGTTTACTCCCACAAAAAATAAATTTTTTATAGGGAGTAACCACCAACTTATCCTAGCCAAATAACAATAGAGTGCCTCCGGCACTCTATTGTTATTACTTTACTCTATGATTCTTATGCACTTGGTGGAAGATATTCAGGGAAGTCAAATATATCCATTTGTCCCTCTAATTGTTCTTGCTTTTGTTTATTACTATTTGAAGTCACTTCATGCATTTTAGGCACAAGACAATTTTGTTTTTCATCTAACTCCCAATCGGTTATATATGTAGATTTTGGGTCTACTGCTTTTATCAGTTCCAATTTTTTCTTTATATCATAATTTGAGCAGTCAAATATATAGTCAACGATAGCATATTCTTTTATATTATCCCTATCTTCATATACAACAACCTTATGTATTCTACGGACAAATGCCACGAATGTTTCCCATTCATTTTCTTGCACATGTTTATATTGTTCCCACAAATCAACATTTGTCATAAAATACGCTTTAGTAAAACATGCTTGCTTGTTATTATAACGTGCATCAAGGTTACAAGGATATCCGTCCAATAGTTGTAGCATTGTTGATATTTTTATATCACTTCGAAATTCTTCAAAAGCAATTACATCTTGCATATTGTAATCGTCGAAAGGGTGCTCGTATGAATTCACACGATAAACATTTGCATATCCATACTTTTCCATAACTCCTCTAGTTTTTCCAGCACCAGACGCACCCCAGATATATGTAACATCCAAGTCACGCCAAGTATCTTTGAATTTATCTCTCATTATATCTTGACGTATTCTATCTATACTTCCTGCATATTTCATAAGAGTTGGTTTTGCTTCGTATATTTGTGCATTTGTATATCCCATCAATATCAACTTTTGCAATAACTCTAAATCTGTTCTTGCACCTTGTCTTTCTATCGGGCATTCTCCGATTTCAAATTGTTTACCATCTATTCGTTCTTTGACTTTTTCGTCTAATTCCCATTTTCCTTGTTTGAATAAATAGTTTTTGTTTTGCAGACAACTTCCCTTACATGCATCATAGTGCACATTCGGAAAAACTGTTTTAAACTTGCTTTTCTTAATTCCATCTTTGGCATATAAAAAAATATGAATATGTTCCATATGATTTTCTTCTAGACCAATTTCATACGAAAAGCAAGCATAGTCGAGCGTTGGAAAGTTATCTTTTATATACTCTCTTAATAAATTTTCGTCTTTCCAAAATTTAGCATACTCTTCTTTCTCTTGTGGATTGTTTATTACCAATTGCCATTTTCTACTTCCCGAAGGTTGTGATTTTTTTGCCCTACATTCGTTTGGCAGTTCGTGAGCGAAATTTGAATTTTTCATAAAAATTCCTCCTTGACTAATTTATTAGGTTTTTACACCTTTCAAAAAGGACTTTTTCGCTCACAGTATCCCTTTTGCATATAGAAGAAAAAACCTTGTTTCATCTTCTCATATTTATTATACACACGAAATTTCAAATCTACAACAAATGTGCCCTCTTTCAGAAAAAATTTTTTTCGGCACATCAAACACAGCGAGCACAAAAACAAATGTGCCGAAAAAAAGCCTTTTAATTTGAGCCTTTAGACTATGTGACACAAAAGTCCGCTAGGGAATCCTGCGATTTCTACCTCCGGTACAAATCGCTCCTAGCGGACTTTTGCCTTATAAGTTCTGCATAGCAACAAGAACTTGCAATATATCTTGTTCAAATAAATGACTATATGTTTTTATTATCGTTTCCTGCGTATCTCCACTAACCTTTTCAATGACTGGGAGTGGAACTCCCTTGGAAATCAAATTACTAATATATGTATGTCTAAATCCATGGGGGCTAATATGGTCTATTTCTATCTTCTTGCATGTTTTAGTTATAATATCAAGATATGCTCCATAATTACATGTAAACACTCTATCAGTTGTTTTTCCACCTCTAGCCAAATGTTTGGCTTTATATTTCTCAAACAAATACTCTGTATCGGGTGGAATAGGAATTTTCCTATTCTTCTTATTTTTGGGGTCTTTTATTATTTTCATGTCTGAAACATAACTTTTATTAACCTTTATTTGCATACCACGAACATGTTCCTCATTTGTTGTATCTCGTGGAACCAATCGCAAAGGAGCATTTTCTTCTGCTTCCTTACTCTTATAATAACTGAATTCAATAAAATCATCATAAGTCAGTGCTAATGCTTCTCCAACTCTCATTCCTGTATAGTAAAGCAGATTAAAGAAAAAACGAAACTCTACATATCTATCAATCCCTAAACGGACAAATTTCGTATTATGTAAGTAATTATCAATTTTCTTATATTCTTCATGCGTCAAAATTCTATAATCATCACTATTTTTTGTTTCAGTTTTTACATTTTCACTTCTATGTAATGGATTTTCTTTTATCAAACTCTTTTTGTATGCTAAATTTATCAATTTACGAAAGCATGAATTCAGACTATGTATAGTTTCTTCCGCATATCCTTTTTCCTTTATTTTGGCAAATGTTTCATAATAGACATCATCAGTAATATTTTTCAACTTTGTATCTTTTGGAATAACCTGTATAAGCATATTAAACTGTTGTTCTGTATTACGAACAGTTACCTTACTCTTATTTGTTGCAATAGCCTGTTTATTCCATAAAGCAAAAATACCCTCAAGCGTTATATCTTTATCTTCAGCCTTTAACCCCTCTGCCTGCAAAATAGCCAATTGTTTTTTTGCTTCTGCTATTGTTCCAATGTTATATATCCATTTTGCCCTATAATCGTTTTTTTGCTTTGTAGGGTTATAAACTTTGTAATTATACTTCACATCATATTTATTTGTGCTTTCATTTAAATATATATTTTTATGTTTTGTTTTTGTACGTTTTACTTTTTTAGCCATAAAAAAACCCCCCGTTTTCGTATATTGATTGATTTATACTGAATTCGCTTTAAATATACTACGAATAATATACGAATTCAACCATAAATATACGAATTTCGAAGGGTTTAACCTTTGAAAAACCTTGATTTTACTAGGTTTTATTTATCTAATGATTTCATCGTAGTGAAAAATATCTGTAAGTAAGTTTTTTTTCAATATCATCAGTAATACCGCTTCTTGCTTTCTATCTTCCATCTCAACAGCACTTTGTTCAAGTTGCTTCCACAATGCATTGACTATCTCCAATCCTTTCTCTGGCTTTCCCATCTTTCTGTTCAAAATAGCCAAATAATATACCAACATCATTTCCATTCTCGAAAAAAAATGTTTCTCAGCATCCATATAATTACCTTGAATCGTTAGTGAAATTGCCCTCCCTAATCTTTCACCATACTGTTCTACCGTAATTTTTTTATCCAAAAACAATGCAATATCCGTCATTCCCTCAATAAGTTGGTGATTTTGTACATATCTAGCTTTATTTCCTAGCATTTTTTTCAACTGTTCTAGCAATTGTAATTCATCGCCTTTCGACGCTCTTTTACTCAACATCTTTATCTTATCTACCAGTGTTATATCTATGTAGTTTTCTGTAATAATATCTGCATTATATATTCCAAGTGGTATATTCAATTCCTGGAAAAGTAAATCAAGTGTTCCTCCCTTCGCATCCCGCAATCCATTTTCCAATACCCGATATGTTTTCTCACTACAACAATTTCTGGCAACATCTTTTACTGTTTTATTCTTCTCTAATCGGTATTTTTTCAGTACCTCGTTCAAAAGAAATACTTCATACGTTGGCTTTATTTGCCAAAAAGAATCTTTATCTATCCGATATTCCTTCTTTATTGCTTGAAGTATAGATAACATAGCTTCAAAATTTTCTGGTGGCTGCTGATTGATTTTCTGATACTCTGATATAATTCCCTCTAATAACCTATCCATTCCCTCTATTTTAAAATTTCTTCTTTTTAGTTCAATTGCTTTTTTATATAGTAAAATCTTTTCGTTGATGTCTAATGTATGCATATATTTTCCATAAACGTAAACAGCTCTTCCATATATTTCCACCATTTTCTCGCCCTCGAATCGCATTTCTATATAACGAAGCAAAAATTGGATGAGTTCATATTCTTCCGTCCATTTCTCTGGAAAAAGAATACATTTTTTCTCCATAAAAAGAAGCATATAATTAATTTCCACCATGCTAAGACAATTTTTCATTGTCAATCCATTCGGGTAATTTAATACTGTATAGGAAATCGCCCGATGCATCTGTTTTAAATCGTTTTTTTAATACCCCTGCCAAAATGTACAAAATTGCAAGTGTAATTTTGCATCCATATATTTTCCCGAACTTCCTGAATAAACTACGCTATCTATCCTCTCCCCTCGAACTACCTGTGCAACGATATTACGTCCCCATAATTGATATTCGTATTCTGGTTTAGACATCATAATAATAAAATACTTTAATGACTTTCCTACTCGTTCAAAAAGCATTTGTATCATATAACTTCCCGGATAACTTTCATCATTTTCAAAGCGTGACAATTCTTTCGCAGACAATAACCCCATACTGACATCTTCCTGTGAAAAACCAGTCATCTCTCGAATGTCTTTATAAATCTTCCCTATCTTTAGTTTTTCATCTTGTTGCTGCATTTTACCTCTCCGTACCATCATTAATACAGTTTGTTATAACACAAAAATACGGCTTTTTCAATCATCCTCCCGCTACATTGCATCTTTCATGGATTTTACATATTCTCCTACATAGGTCGGAGCGTCTTTTCCATACTTTGCTATTATTTTAACAATCGCAGAACCCACGATGGCGCCGTCGGAAAGCTCTGCCATCTTCTTTGCCTGTTCCGGTGTGGAGATTCCAAACCCGATTGCGACCGGAATATCCGTATTTTCTTTGATTACCGTAACAATGGATGCTAAATCTGTCTTAATCTCACTTCTTGTTCCGGTAACGCCAAGGCTTGAGACCAGATATAAAAATCCCTCTGCCTCTTTTGCAATCATTGCGATTCTTTGGTCGGAAGTCGGTGCAATCATCGAGACGAAATCAATGTCGTACTTTTTGCAGATTGGCTGGAATTCCATCTTCTCTTCGTATGGAATATCCGGCAAAATCAGTCCGTCCATACCAATCTCTTTACAGGTTGAAAGGAAGCGTTCTGCCCCGTAAGAAAAGACTACATTTGCGTACGTCATAAACACCATTGGAACCGTTACCGTTTTGCGAAGTTCTTTCACAAATGCAAAAATTTTATCGGTTGTCACGCCACCTTTTAACGCCCGGACATTTGCCTCCTGAATGACAGGTCCCTCTGCTGTCGGGTCGGAAAATGGAATGCCTAGCTCAATCAAATCTGCTCCGTTTTCCACTGCTGCCTTTACTGCTGCCGCCGTTGTCTCTAAATCCGGGTCTCCACAGGTGAAAAATGCAATAAACGCCTTTCCATTTTCAAATGCTTTTTTAATATTACTCATGGATATCCTCCCCTCTGTAACGTGCAATCGCTGCACAGTCCTTATCTCCTCTGCCGGAAATGGTAATCACAATCACGTTATCTTTTTCCATCGTTGGCGCTAATTTCATTGCATAAGCAACTGCGTGAGCCGACTCGATGGCTGGAATAATCCCCTCCATCCTGGATAAGTACTCAAACGCATTTACCGCTTCATCATCAGTAACCGGCACATACTCGGCTCTTCCGATATCATGAAGATGTGCGTGTTCCGGTCCGATTCCCGGATAATCAAGTCCCGCTGAAATCGAATAAACCGGTGCAATCTGACCATACGCATCCTGACAGAAATATGATTTCATTCCATGGAAAATACCAAGCTTTCCGGTTGAAATCGTGGCCGCCGTCTCAAAGGTTCCGATTCCTCTTCCGGCTGCCTCACAGCCAATCAGTCTGACACCTTTATCCTCAATAAAATGATAAAAGGAGCCCATCGCATTTGAACCGCCGCCGACACACGCAATCACCGCATCCGGTAATCTACCTTCTTTTTCTAAAATCTGTTCCTTGGTCTCCTTTGAAATCACCGCCTGGAAGTCACGCACAATGGTTGGAAAAGGATGTGGTCCCATGACCGAACCAAGGCAATAATGTGTGTCATCAATCCGTGATGTCCACTCTCTCATTGCCTCTGAAACAGCATCTTTTAATGTGGCTGTACCAGATTTTACCGGAATTACCTCGGCGCCTAACAAACGCATCCGGTACACATTTAACGCCTGACGAATCGTATCCTCCTCCCCCATGAATACGACACATTCCATTCCAAGCAACGCTGCAGCCGTCGCAGTCGCAACTCCGTGCTGGCCTGCCCCGGTCTCTGCAATCAGCCTTGTTTTTCCCATCTTTTTGGCGAGGAGCGCCTGACCTAATACATTGTTGATTTTATGGGAACCTGTATGGTTTAAGTCCTCACGTTTCAAATATATCTTGGCACCGCCTAAATCCTCGGTCATTTTCTTTGCGTAATACAGTCTGGATGGTCTGCCTGCGTATTCATTTAAAAGTTCAGTCAGTTCCCGGTTGAATTCCGGGTCATTTTTATAAAAATTGTATGCCTCTTCTAATTCATTCACTGCATTCATCAGCGTTTCCGGGATATACTGCCCACCGTGAATGCCAAAACGTCCATTTGGATTTGTCATTTTCTCTCTTCCTTTCTGACTGCAGCTGCAAAAGCTGCCATTTTTTCTTTGCTTTTGACGCCATCTTCTTCAATGCCGGAACTGACATCGACGGCGTAAGGATGCAGCAATTCGATTGCTTCCCTTACATTATCCGGCGATAACCCACCGGCAAGGAAATAAGGTTTACATAATTTTTCAATCTTGTTCCAATTGAATGTGGTACCCGTTCCGGCACCGGAATCTAATAACAGGTAATCCACGCTGCATGATGGGAGTTTTGTTTCCGCATATGCGCTCTCCTCTGTAACCTGGACTGCCTTGATAATTGGCTTATCCGTCATTGTTTTTAATCTACGGATATATTCCTCATCCTCACTGCCATGAAGCTGGGCGATATCAATCGTTCCATTTTCTAAAAGTCCGGCAATCACTTCCGGTTCTTCCCCTACAAACACACCGACCGCTAAAATTTCCGGTGATAACAGATTCTTTAATTCCATTGCTTTTTGCGGTGTCACATATCGCTTACTTTTTTTTGCAAATACAAACCCGATATATTCTGGCTTGATTTCATTGACTGCCTCAATATCGCAAGGTCTCGTAAGCCCGCAAAATTTCATTTTTGTCATGCGAATCGCCCTGCCTTTCCGTAGTCTGCAAACTTTTACATTAGCCTTTTAGCTCTTTTAGTTTTGCTTTCTTATCCGGTGCGCGCATCAACGTCTCACCTACAAGGACTGCATCCGCTCCCATCTTGCGAAGTTTTGCTACATCAGCGGCACTTTTGACACCGCTTTCCGATACGAACAAAACATCTGACGGTATCTTTTCCCGGAGCCGGATGCTGTTCTTAGTATCCACAGAAAAATCTTTGAGATTCCGGTTGTTGACCCCGATGATACGTGCACCCGCATTTAATGCCCTCGTAACTTCCGCCTCATCATGTGCTTCCACCAATGCCGAAAGTCCAAGTTCATCACAGATTCTAAGATACTGCTTCATCTGATTTTCACAGAGAATCGAACAAATCAGTAAAACCGCAGATGCACCAAGCACCTTTGCCTCATAAATCATATATTCATCGACCGTAAAATCTTTTCGAAGACACGGAATGGAAACGTTTCCGGCAATTTCTTTTAAATAACTGTCATGACCAAGAAACCATTTTGGTTCCGTTAAAACTGAGATACAATCTGCCCCTGCCGCCTCATATTCTTTTGCAATCGCAAGATATGGAAAATCAGGTGCAATCAGGCCTTTGGAGGGAGACGCTTTCTTGCACTCACAGATAAAGGAAAGTTCCGGTTTCTTTAGCGCCTGTTCAAATGCAAACGTTCCGGCAGGAAGTGCGTATGCCTGCTTTTTGATTTCTTCAAGGGAAACCCGCTTTTTCGCATCGGCTACCCTTTTTTTTGCATAATCAGCAAGCTCATCTAAAATTGTCATTCCTCTACCTCCGGTCTGTTGCTGACTTCAATCAGTCCTTCTAATGTCTTTGCAGCCTTTCCGGAATCAATCAGTTCTGCTGCAAGAGCGACGCCTTCTTTGAAACTGTCCGCTTTGCCGCCAAGATAAAGTGCGGCACCTGCATTCATCAAAACTGCATTTCTCTTGTGACCTTTTTTACCATTTAAAATATCACGTGTAATCTTTGCGTTTTCTTCCGGTGTGCCTCCTTTTAAGTCCTCTTTTGTACAACGTTCAAAGCCAAATTCTTCCGGTGTAATCACATAGGATTTGAACCATCCGTCGCGGATTTCGCAAACAGTTGTCGGTGCGCTCATGGAGATTTCATCCAGTTTATCCTGACCATAAACCACCATTCCACGCTTGACGCCAAGGCTGATTAACACCTGTGCCAGTGGTACAACCAGATACTCATCATAGACACCTAGCAGCTGCATGGATGGCATTCCAGGATTCGTAAGTGGTCCTAAAATATTAAACACGGTTCGAAAACCTAGTTCTTTTCGGATAGCGCCCACATACTTCATGGAAGTATGATATTTCTGGGCGAAAAAGAAGCACATGCCCACTTCCTCTAAAAGCTCTTTGCAGCGGTTTGGGCTTTGCTGGATGTTGACACCAAGCGCCTCAAGACAATCTGCGGTTCCACACTTGGAAGATGCTGCGCGATTCCCGTGTTTTGCAACTTTCATGCCGCCGGCTGCTGCTACAAGTGCTGAAGTGGTGGAAATATTAAAACTCTGTGCATTGTCGCCACCGGTTCCTACAATCTCAAAAATATCCATACCGGTATCCACTTTTGTCGCATGATCCCGCATTGCTGCCGCACATCCTGCAATCTCATCCGTCGTCTCAGCTTTTGCACTTTTGGTAGAAAGTGCTGCAAGAAATGCTGCATTCTGGGTTGCAGACGTCTCGCCACTCATAATTTCATTCATCACGGTATAAGCTTCATCATAAGTAAGATCCTCTTTGTTTACGATTTTTACAATTGCCTCTTTAATCATGTTTTTCTATCTCCTTTATAAAATTCTTCAAGATTTGTTTTCCGTCTGGTGTCAGGATTGACTCTGGATGAAACTGCACGCCGAAAATCGGATATTCTTTGTGCTGTACTGCCATCACTTCGCCGTCCATCGTCTCTGCCGTTATCTTTAATTCCTCTGGAATCGTTTTCGCATCCGCCGCAAGAGAATGATAACGCGCTACCGGGAACTCCTTTTGGCACCCTTTAAAAATCGGGCATTCCTTATCAAATTTCACATTAGATTGTTTGCCATGCATCAATTGTTTTGCGTAGGTAACTTCTGCCCCAAACGCTGCGCAGATTGCCTGGTGCCCTAAGCATACCCCAAGAATCGGAATCTCTTTTCCAAGTGTTTTTGCAACCTCCATTGTCACACCGGCATCTTCCGGTCTTCCAGGACCCGGCGATAAAATAATCCGGTCCGGCTTTAATGCCTTTATTTTTTCCACCGTCATCTCGTCATTGCGAATCACTTTGATATCAGGTTCGATTTCGCCAATGAGCTGATATAAGTTGTAGGAAAAGCTGTCATAATTATCAATCAGTAAAATCATAATTCCTCCTCCTGCGCTAGCTGTAATGCCCTCAACGAAGATTTTGCCTTGTTGATACATTCCTGGTACTCTTTCTGCGGTACGGAATCTGCCACGATTCCTGCCCCACTTCTTACAAATACCTTTCCGTTTTTCTTGTATACAATCCGGATTGCGATACAGGTATCCATGTTCCCGGTAAAATCAATATAGCCGATTGCACCACCGTAAATGCCCCGCTTATTTCCTTCTAACTCTCCAATCAGCTGGCACGCCCGAATTTTTGGTGCCCCGGAAAGTGTTCCCGCCGGCAAGACTGCCTCAACCGCATCTAGGGCATCATGCTTTTCATCAATCTCGCCCCGGACAGTAGACCCCATATGCATCACATGGGAAAATCGCTCAATTGTGTGCAGTTTTTCCACCTGTACCGTTCCAAACTTACTGATTTTTCCAAGGTCATTTCTTCCTAAATCCACCAACATATTGTGCTCGGCTAATTCTTTTTCATCTACCAGCAGCTCGGCTTCTAACCTTTTATCCTCTTCCTCATCCTTACCTCTTGGTCTTGTTCCTGCAAGCGGGAATGTATGTAACACGCCATTTTCCAATTTTACCAAGGTCTCCGGCGATGCTCCTGCCACCTCTACATCTGTCCCGGAAAAGTAAAACATATAAGGGGACGGATTGATGGTTCGAAGCACGCGGTAGGTATGAAAAAGGCTTCCTTCAAAAGGTGCACTCAAACGATTGGAAAGCACAATCTGGAAAATGTCACCTTCGTGGATATAATGCTTTGCTTTTTCCACCATGTCACAAAACTGATTCTCCTTAAAAAGCGGGGTAACTTCACCTAATAGTTTTCCGCCCGGCTCCTCCTTTTTTTCTCCCTTATGAAGCAGATTCACAAGCTGTTTTAACTCCATCACCGCCTTGTTATATCCTGCCTCCCCTTCCGCAAGAGACATATTTACGATTAATACAATTTTCTGGCGCAGATGATCGAACGCAATCACTTTATCAAAAAGCATCAAATCCACATCCTTAAATGCTTCTGTATCCTCCACGTTACATTTTACGGATGGCTCCTTGTAGCCAAGGTAGTCATAGGAAAAATATCCAACCAGTCCTCCGGTAAATGTTGGAAGATTTGCAAGGCGCGGACTCTTGTAATCTGCAAGAATCTGTCTTAAATATTCGGATGGATTGTCTGTTTTTACTTTTAGATTTCCAATTTTCATTTCTCCATTCATGCAGGTAATCTCTAGCTTCGGATCATATCCAAGAAAGGTGTAGCGTCCCCATGTTTCCTTTTCCTGTGCAGATTCTAATAAATAGCAGTGCGTTGAGACATTTTTTAAAATCTTCATCGTCTCAATCGGTGTTGTAAAATCGGATAAAATCTCACAGCTTACCGGCAATACACGATATTTTCCGGTTGCAGCAATTTCTTTTGCTTCTTGAAGCGTTGGCTCGATTTTCATGTTCCTGTTCCTCCAAATTGTTGTCAGTTATGCCTGCCAAACGCACAAAAAAACGCCCCTGACAGACTGCTACTATCTGTCAAGGACGAATAAGATTCTAATATTATCCGCGGTGCCACCTTGCATTCACGATTCGACTCGTGCTCTTAGCAGGATACCTTCATATCCCCGGCATATGACGTCTGCCTGCAACGTCGCAGAATACTCTGTGTAAACACATTTGACTGCGCCCTCCGTGGTCCATTTGACAACTTGTTTCTTGTCTGATTCTCAGCATCTCAGACTCTCTGTATAGGCATCATTGCCGTTATCTCCACATCAACGGTTTAGCGTATTAAATTAATAAAAGTTTACCATTCTAAATTTTTATTGTCAAGCGTTTTTTGAAACTTTTTTCGATTAGGTGCCAAAAGGCGGCTTTCTCATTAGACTAATAAAAGCAACGTTCCTGCTACAATGAGCACCAGTCCGCCTCCTGATTTCAGCGTTAACTTCTCATGGAATACCACATAAGAAAAAGCGATGGTAATCAAAATACTCAGCTTATCGATTGGAACCACAATACTTGCTGGTCCCGTCTGAAGCGCCCGGTAATAGCAAAGCCACGATGCTCCTGTTGCAATTCCTGATAAAATCAAGAATAACCAGCTCTTTTTTTCAATCTGTTTGATTGTGTTTTGTTTTCCTGTCACAAACACAACAACCCATGCCATAATAAGTACAACAATGGTTCGAATCGCTGTTCCAAGATTGGAATTTACGTCCTGGATTCCAATTTTACCAAGGATGGATGTAAGGCTCGCAAACACTGCAGAACCCACTGCGTAAATTAACCACTTATTTCCGTTTGCCTTTTTGTCCGTTTCTTTTTTCTGAATCATCAGATAAGTTCCAACACCGATTGCCAGCATTGCAGCAAATTTTAAGGGTGTTATCTCTTCTTTCAGGAAAATAAAAGCAATCAGCATTGTAAGAATCGTGCTTGATTTGTCAATCGGCGTTACCTTATTCACATCACCAATCTGCAATGCCCGAAAATAACAAAGCCACGATGCTCCCGTCGCAAGTCCCGATAAAACAAGGAAAATCAAAACTTTTCCAGACAAACTATTTATTCCATCCTGTGCTCCTACGACAAACACCATCACCCATGAAAAAATCAGGACAACAATCGTCCTTAATGCTGTCGCAACATTTGAATCTGTGTTTTTGATTCCACACTTTGCCAGTATAGATGTAAGACCTGCAAAAAATGCGGAACCAAACGCAAACGCTATCCACATACCAATTCCTTCTTTCCAATTATCTTATCAGGTTATTATACACCTTATATTCCTGCAACACCATACATCTTTCATTTTCGATGGCAGCCTTATTTTCACTGGTGAACAAAATTACTTTTCCTGCAACTTAAGTCCAGCCTCACTTAAAACATATACCTTATCGCACACCTCTTCCATGTACCGCCTGTCGTGGGAAATACTGATAATCGCTCCCGGAAATTCCCGAAGCATTTTTCGGATTACAGGTCCTGACAACGGAGAAAAATTTCTTGTTGGCTCATCTAAAACCAATACATTTGCGCCACTTAAACTCATCTTTAACAGCAAGACTTTCGCTTTTTGTCCTCCCGATAATTCACGAATCGAATGTTCCATCTCATCAGTAGTATATTTCAAAGAACCTAAATATGTTCTTACTTTTGTTTGCTCCTTCTTGTCACCGGATGGTGCAAGATATTCCACCGGAGTCAGGTCAAGATTTAACTGTTCTTCGTAATTTTGCGGCATATATTCAGCATGAACATCTGTTCGATTCAGTAGTTCCTCTGCTATTTTCTTTAGTAAGGTTGTCTTGCCTGCCCCATTTGCACCGACGATACAGATTTTTTCGGAACCTCTTATTTTCAAATCAATCTTTTCGGAAAGCGTCCGCTCTCCATCCGGAGTCTGCAATTTTGAAAGATAATACTCAATCACTGTTTTTCCTGCCGGAATGCTTGCACTTTTGTCTCCAAGCTTAAAGAAAATTGCTTCCTCTTGCTCTGGCATTTCTGTCATGTTCTCATCTGCTTTTTCAAATCGCCTGCCCATGGATTTGACCGTATGCATTTTATCTTTTAAATTTTTTGCCACCGCCGGTGCCTGTCTGGAACAGCTTCCGAGCGCACTTTGCACACTCTGATACACTTTTTGGTATTTTTCGTCGCGCAGTTCCTTTTCCCTGCGATCGCTCATTGCCTTCTGTTCCTGGCGTTCCATCCGATGAAGTCTGTTTTTTACATAATCAGGGTAAGCGCATTTTTCAACCGTATATCTGGATTTTGTCTTTCTTTTGATTTGTTCTAAATGAATCACCATGTTGGCAGTGTGTTCAATCAATGTCTCATCATGGGAAATAAAAAGTACGATGTGCTTCCATTCCTGTATCAGTTTCTCCAACAATTCAAGCGTCGTGAGATCAATATCATTCGATGGCTCATCCAAAAACAGCACTGTTGCATCCTGCATGAAAAGCCGCATCAGCTGCACCTTTATCTTTTCCCCTCCCGAAAGATTTCGCATCTTTTTGCTCTCATAGAAAATATCACCCGGCATTTTAAATTTTCCCGCTAACATCGCCAAATCTTTCGGCGTCTGGTTCCAAAACTGTTCTTCCTCCGAAAAAAATTCATACACCGTCTTGCTTTTTTCTTCCTCTGGCAGCTCCTGTGGCAGATAACCAAGCCTCTCTTTTCCAAGAATCCGCTCTCCGCTTGCCTCTATATAATCCTCAACCAATTCCGGGTTGTAAATCCACTTCATCAGCGTCGACTTTCCGTTTCCCTCCTCGCCAATGATGACCGCCTTATCGCCGTCGTTTAAAACCAGGCTAAAATCTTCTAAAATTACCCGAAGGTCCTTTTTGTGTGTCAAATTTAATCCTTTTATCTGTAACATCCAAACCACCATGCCTTTCTGCCTGCGTGGCGTTTTACGTTATAAGTTGGAAGTCAAAGGAACAATTTCCAATTTATAACGTAAAACGAGCCTATTTCGCATACGCAAAATAGACTCGCAAAAAAGACCTTCTATTTATCTGACATGATAAAGAAAAAGGAAACGTTAACTGCGATAATCCAACTTAAGCGTACACAAAACCAGGCCTGTCACACAGGTCTTACTCAAACGTGTTCAACTTAAATCAAATTATCGATTACTCATTTCCTCACCTTACACATTTTGTGTTCTTTCTGTTATTTTTGTCTGTGAAGACATTTTTATGATAGCATAAGGGGGATGGGTTGACAAGATTTTTCTGGTCGTCTGTACATAGGGGGACACATAGCGTTATGGGACATGTACGACATCTGGGTTCCACTCCTGTGGCATTCCATATTTCCTGATTATTTCTAAAATTTCTTCATACTATCCATAGCCCACCCTTTCAATCCAGTACATTGTCACTATATAAGTGCTTTGCCATTTCTCCAGTTGCACCGAACATATTTATTAAACTCTCTTTTGCATTCCAAATTGTCACCATCAACATGATCAACAATAATAATTTGAGGTAATACTCCTGTATCTTTTTCAATTAAGTTAATCTCATCAAAAATTGTCTTATACATTTTATTAACAGCCTTTAAATCGGCTTGCGTTATTGCATCACTTTTATAATCACCTTGCGGAAAATATACCTGACTGGGTTGGTCAAAAAACATTGTTAGTAGCATAGGCGAATTATCTTGTCCCGCAAAATAATGGAGGAAACTCAAAAATAATGCAATATGACAAGACACCCAGTTTGCGCCACTTCCCATCTCGTATAAATGAATATTTTCATTATCCATATTGTGCTGATAAATATCAAAACTGCCATCAGTTAAACCAAAATTTAAATTAATTGGTCTGTACTCTTCTTCAAAGTCGAGTGTTAAAGAAAGACTATTCATATTGTTTGATAAAAAAGTTTCTGCTTTTGACATTTTCTTATCAATGTCAAATCCCTTGATTTTTTCCTCAAGTCTAGCTATTTTCTCTTTAAGTTCCACAATGTCTTCATCAACTGTCTCAAATATACCAAAGTCACTCATTTCTACGTATAAAGCAATTTTTGCTTTAGCGTAATTCACTTTTTCTCTCTTTGAAACAAGTGCTTGGGATGAGAGAAATTTTTGTTCAATTGTTTTTATCTGTTTCCACACTTCTTTTATTTTTTCCTCTATTTTTGAATGCTCATCTTTAAGTTTCCTGACATCTTCGGAAAAATCAGCTGTGTATTTTTCAGTAATTCTTAATTCGTTATCTAACCATTCTGTAGCCTCAATAAGTTTCGAATCATTCTCAACAATCTCTTGACATTCATGACCGCAAAGAGGACACGTATATTTGTCTGTTTCAATTTCAGCTATGCTCGTCTGTTGTTTCAAATCCTTCAACATATAAGCAAAAGAACCACCTGTATCAGAAGCATTATCTATATTCTTAATTTTTAATAGTATCTCTCGTTCTTTATTTCTGAGGCTTTCTAATTCAGTGTTTAATTCACTATAACGCTCAGTTATTTTATTTTCTCCAAAAAGTTGGGTATTATCAAACTCTGGTAAATTAGAGGCTATTTTCAACATTTTCTGTACTGAAATTTTTTCGTCAAAATCTTGTTCAAGTAATGCAAAATAATCTGCTAATAAAGGAGATAGATTTTCTTTAATATATGCAGTACTTTTTTCATTGGCCTTCTGCTTTTTGTATTTTTGTTTTAGCTGTTCTTTTAATGTATTTAATTGAATCAAATCACTATAGTACTCTTGGCTTATCATGCCTGCAAAGACGGGAAACTGGTCTATCACATCCTTCCTTTTATAAAAATCTGAGAACCGATAGAATAACGCGAACTTACTTGCCATTAAATTTTGATGTTGAAACAAGTAAGAAACCATGTTTCTTAATGAAGCCTTTTTCCCTTTTTGTTCAGCATCCGTAGCCATATTTGTCACAAACAAACCTAATGCACATTCAATCTCTCTTTTTACATCTTTATATGATAAAAGAGGCTTTTCCGCAAAATAACTTAGTTCCAATTTTTTTACATTAAAATCCTTTGCTTCTTTAGAAAAAAACATTTTTCCACCATCGTTCCAATTATAGCGAGCAATAACATAGGCATTATCACCTATCACCATTACAAGAGTATATAGATATGAAAAATCTGTTATTTTACCTTTTGGTATTGTACAACGAGTACTACACAAACAATAATCAATTATCTCAACTAATGCACTTTTTCCTGTCTTAGATTCGCCAGTGATTATATTTACTCCTTGCTTAAGTGGAACACCCTTTTTTCACCATTTTCATTAAATATAATTATGCTTTTTATATAACTTTTCATTTTGTATCAACTCCTAAAAAGAAAGATAGATGATCTTCAGTGGTTTTGGAAAATACAACTCCAAGGTAAAATGCACATTTAATCCATTCTTTGATTGTCCCCTGAAAATCTTTGTAATTAATATTCTTAATAAGCACAATCTTATGATTGCTAATAGTTATTTTTTGTTCAGAAGATAATATAATAATTGCTTCCTTACAATATGGTTTAAGTGAATTATATCTTTCTACATAGCCTGATAATCGTGTTCTTCCAGAAATCTTGTTTTCATTAATAGTTTGAGGAGATTGGAATAATGTATCTATTCGACTTCTTTTATTTGCATTCACTAATTTTTCTCGCGATTCAGCATAAAGCAAAATAGGAATTGCCATAAACGGTAATTTTATCTCACAAGGATTTTCATAACCAGAAAGAAAACTCTGCATTAGTAATGAATAAAAATGAGGATTCAGTGAAAGCCTTTTTATATTATTTATGCTCATTCTTTTCTTCACCTACCTTCCATTTAAAATTCGTTTCATCAACTATATTATGTATAACTCCTCGCTGAAAATATCCTTGATTACGAATAATAGAACCAAAATCATCCGCATCCCAACTCATTACTCCATTATATAGCTTCTTTGAAATTTTTATCTGTTCTTCCTCAGTTGCTCCCTCCGCATCTAAATCGCTATTCTCTTTGCTATATTTCATTTTTTCGGATAATTTATCTATATATAACTCTAGACTTCTTAAATACATAAGGTTGTCCTTAAAATATTTAGCAACGGTTAAATCTGCCTTCCAATAATCGGTAATTGCACTTGGTATCATTTTGTCATACTTAATCTCACGAATAGACTCAACAAATTTTTTCTGGTTAAACGTAATAATCTTGCTTTCTGGAATTACCGTTTTTGCATATTCATCTGGAAGAGGAGCAAATCCTTTTGCTCCATATGCAATTGACTGTACCTGTTGAATTTCATCAAATACAGGCTTAGTTACTTCCCATTTATGAGGAGGTTCTTTCACTTTTATTAATATTTCACCAAGCAATGCACCAATATATCCGTCTCTATTTTCCGATGGAATATGACCTATATATTTAGAAAATTCCTCAGATATACCATCTATTGAAGTTTTAGCATCCTCAATCGTAAATTTGCCTAATATGTCCAAAAGCCGACCTTCATCATAAAAAGCATTGAAAATTCTGTTATACTGTTTTCTAAACGTTTTCTCATTTTCTTTTCGGACTGTTCCTATATCTTTTATACACCTTAATTTTACCTTACTGTCCTTATTGTTCCAACCATAGAATGGGGAGTCGTCTTGAATTGTAGCTGTGTGGTATTGAGAATATAATTTGAAAATTTTTTTACACGTTCATAGTCTTCATACCAATTTGCAAGTGTTTTCCATAAATCTATATCTCTGTCTGAAATAGTTTTATTGCCAAAGTGATGTTTTACCTCTCGTTGAAAGCGACCACCACCATCATTTATAACACATCACCATTTGTCTCAATTTGTAACATATCGCCCTCATTCAACTCAAAACAATCTTTTAATGCTACCAAATATTGATAAATATCACCAGACTTATTCAATGTTGCATCATTAATTGCTTTTGTCATGGTCAGCACCTCCCTCCAAATTTAAACATTTTCCTACATTTCTTTCATATATTGTATCACAAAATTTTTTATTTTGGAAAATACTTCCCTTTCAAATGGTTAGAATAAAAACCTCCAAATCCATCATAGACTTGGAGGTTTTCTTCTAACCATTTTATTATGCAAACAACTTTTCTCTGTTAACCTAAAAGAACTATGCAAGTGCAGGTTCTTTCCCTGCAATAATCGCTTTCACTTCTTCTACGTTTTTATCTGTAGCCATAGCAATCTGCTCTACAGTAAAACCATTGTTATGCATATTAAGAATAATTTTTTCTTCTTTTCTTGCTTCTCCAATCGCAATACCATCTTCTTTTATTCCCTGACTCAAGTTACACATAACACTCACATCCTTCCTGAAGTTCTCCTCAATAGGAATATCGTATTCATTTCCAATTATATTTAGTTTTTCATCTATTGTAAGTTCCTTGGATAACAATGCTCCCAGCAGACGGTGCAGTTCATATGTCTCATCATGTTCCGGCAGATTCTTTGCCAGTCCAAGCATTATAATATTCAACAAATCAAGATTTCCTTTCCATTCATAAGAACCGATCAAATCTTCTTTTGTGAGATGCACATGGCTCATGCTGTTCTCGTCCATGTTCATACATACCCAAATTGAATATACACGCTTAATGTCATCGTAGCTGGAGTTCTCAAAATCACGTTCTTTTTGTGATGAGATTAGTCTGCTCACATAAAAGATTGCCCGGTTTAAGATTTCGTATCCCTTCGGCTCATCTTTTTGAGTTTCCACATTTATGATAATCTGTGACAATCCGTCTTTCATACGCACATAAAAAACGATATCAAATCTTACCACACCTTCATTGATTTCTTCATTTTCTGTGTTGAAACCGACCAGTCTCTCACCATTTTTTTCACTGACTGCATTTGTAAGTCCAGGCTCCACCGGTACCGTACTGATATGTGGTGTTCCCTCGATGCAGTCGACCACATCTTTGGGATTCATGCCCTTAAACTCATCAACTGTTTTTACCAGTATATGTGCCAGTATGCTTTTCTGTCCTAACAGACGCTTTGCACTCGTGTCATACTGTGCATCCTTATCTGTTGCTTTCACTGCATTTTTCAATTCTGTATTCACTGGCCTTCCCCCTTTTTGTAACAGATATAGTCATCCTCAAAAAGACATCTGACCACACCTATATTATAACTTACCCCATTCTTTTATACAATCAATTATCAAGCTTTCTCGATAAAAGACATACCGTCTCAACGGTACTTTCGTTGTCCCAATCAAGTTCATATAGTTCCTGATCATTGAAAAATACAGGAAAGCGGAACTTGAGACTTCTTAAAATCCTGCCATCCTCTTGTTCTGCCTCATAGATATTAACTTCCTCAAGGAAGCTCTTCATAAATGTCTTTTTCTCCCTATCCGTAAATCTGTCGTACAGCTTATCAAAAAATAATAAGAACTGATACACATTATCACCGGATATTTTATCCTGCCTAATATTATATAGTCTGGTCTCCACTTCTTCAATCAGAGTTTCGATTTCTTCTATTTCATCATAAAACTTGTCCAGTCTGACTTGCATATCTTCATACTTCTTATCGTAATGCTTGTCCGATACGGATAAATTATCCATCTGACTTGCCAATTTGTTCTTAGCTCCGGTTACCTGCTTTAATCGCTCCTGCAAACCTGTATGCTCTCTGTCCAGCTCCTGCGTATCAATGCTTTGTCCGATGTGCTTCTGAATCTCTGTTTTAAACTTGGGATTGTTTACCAGCTTACGAATCACTTCTTCTACAGCTGCGTTGATTTTATCTTCGCTCCACTGCTTACGGTAAGTACATTTATGACCATTCACATAAGTTCTGTGTTTGCAGGCATAATAAAAATAATCCCTGTAATAACCACCATCTGGATGCTTCTTTCGATTCACATTTCCATACATACCGCTACCGCATATCGGACATTTAATAATACCGGATAAAATATGCTCGTGATCCAGACTGTGCGTTTTCACATTTCCCACACCGGTTTCCTGTCTCTTTTTATGTGCCTGATTCCACAACTCTTCTGACACTATGGCCTCATGAATACCATCATTTAACATATAATTGTTCTGCTTTACCACATGATACTCATTCCTTGTTCCGGGAATCTTCTCATTCTTTCTTCTGCCAAAAGCAAGTTTGCCGCAGTACACAGGGTTATCCAGTACACCTTTAACAAAGGATGTGGAAAAGCCTTCAATGGTATTGTTCTGGCGAAGCTTTTTCTTGTATCCGCTGTTGTTAAGGAATGTGGCAATAGCGGCAATACCCATGGTTGTGTTGGCATACTTATCGTAAATAATTCGTATTACCTCAGCTTCATCCTCTGCAATATGCAACTCACCATTAATAAGCTGATATCCATAAGGAGCAAATCCACCATTCCACTTACCTTCTCGTGCCTTCTGTCTGCGACCTTCCATGGTCTGCACCAATATATTTTCACGCTCTATTTCAGCCACTGCGGATAACACGGAAATCATCAGCTTACCCGCGTCTTTAGAACTGTCGATACCATCTTCCACACAGATAAGATTAACACCAAAATCCTGCATTCGCTGAAGAGATGATAAAACATCCGCTGCATTTCGTCCAAATCGGGATAGCTTGAATACGAGTACGAAATCAATGTTGTCTTTACCTGTTTCAATATCCTGAAGCATCTGTTGAAATTGTGGGCGACCCTCCACGCTTTTACCGGATTTACCTTCGTCAGAGTATTCCCCAGCGATAATCATATCTTGGTAATCAGCGTATTTTTGCAATTTGTCTTTTTGCGCATCTAAACTGTAGCCATCTACCTGCATGGAAGTGGATACACGGGTGTAGATGTAGCATTTTAGTTGTTTTTTCATGAGTACCTCCTTATGAATCCGATGTAACTCCAAGTGCAATTTCCAAAAGTTCTGCAGCCACTTGATGATTTTTGATACGCATTAAATTATCCCAGACATCCACCTTACCAAGCAGATTCATGCCACCATGCCATACCAGTTCTTCATCAATAACGGCGAATCGCTCCTCTACTTCCGCTTTTGTTACTACATTAATTCCTACCTGCTGCATCTCTCTAATTAATTCATAACATACATCCGCACTGCCATATACAACTCCCTCCGGATCTGTAGTAATGACTGTTACATTTACACCTTTTTCCTGACGATCTTTAACCAGTGATAACAGTCTGTCAATCTTATTCTGTCGTATGTCCGGACTGGAAATTACAATTGATTTCTCTGCTTCCACAATATCCTGCTCGAATTTTTCCGTGTAATTACCGGAATCATATATCGCATTAATTATCTGCTTAGTCTGTTCATCTCCCGTCCATATAGAAAATCCGGTTCTCTTGTATGTCTTCAATCTTTTACCATACATTTTATTAAAGAATCTCATATGAGCATCAATATAATCATATACATAAACAGCTTCTTTACCTTCATAGTCACGATTTAATCTTCCTACATACTGTTCCAGACGCCCCTCAAAAGATACCGGTGATGCAAGCATCAACACATCAAGTCTCGGAAAATCAAAGCCTTCTCCTATTTTCTGACCGGTTGCAACCAAAATGAGAGATTCATTTTTAGGAACCTGCTTCAATCTAACTCGTATATCCGCATTTTCTTTATCCGTATTATCTCCATACAGAAGGAATACATGAGCAGCTTCTTCTTTCAGAGTGTCATATAAAAGCTTTGCATGTTCCTTAAATCTCGTCAAAATGACCGGAGTCTGCTTCATCGCAATACATGCTATCACATCATTTACAATCATCTCATTACGCACTTTACTGGCACTAATCAGACTGTATGCTTTATTGATATCATCCTTGCTGTCAGCAGTATCCACAACTCTTGTATACCTCGGAACAAAATAATGTCCTATTCCCTGCTCCTGTGCTCTTTCCAAGGCTGTAAATCTGTGCCGGAGTGGTCCAAGCAGCATATAAATAATCTTATCCAAGCTGTCTCCGCGTTTTGGTGTGGCAGAAACTCCATAAACATATTTCGCATTAATTTTCTGCAATAACTCCATGGATGTATTAGATGCCGCATGGTGACATTCGTCCATAATTACCATTCCGTATGAATTAATTAAATCATTGAATTTACCTTTACTATACATGGAACCCACCATTGCAACATCTATAATACCTGTTAATGTATTTTTACTGCCATGCAGAATCCCAATAACACTATCCCTCTTTTTCTTCCTGCCCGTTTTCGTCTCATATTCCGGTGGCTCTTCTTTGATATCCAAGAATTTATTCAGCTCATCCACCCACTGGTTAAGCAAATCCTTACTTTGTAACAAAATAAGCGTGTTTACCTTACGTTCCGCAATCAGGTAACTGCACACAACCGTTTTACCAAATGCCGTTGCCGCACTTAATACACCATCTGAATAAGTTAATAACTTCTCTGCCGCCAACTCCTGCTGTGTTCGTAAACCACCTTTAAAAGAAACTCTGATTGGTCGCCCTTTCTCCCTTTGATCAGATATATCAACAGCAATTCCGGACTTTTTGCATTCTTCAATAATTTGTTCCTTCAGTCCTCTTGGAATCTGTATGTATCCATCTACATCCTTTCCCAAATATACAGCGCTAAAATTATAGTAATTAGAATATCCCAATCTCTTATTTTTATAAAATTCCGGATTATCAAAAGCAGCCAGACTACGGATTTGGTTTTGTATTCTCGGCATAAGATTTAGCGTGTCAATATAAACACCATTACTAAGCACCATATGTAGTTTGCCAACAACATCCGCCTTAACAAACTCACACTTCTTTTTCCATGGCTTTGGCCTATTATTCATATCAGTACCAGCTAGCATCCCTCGACTTTCTGCCAGTTCTGCCTGCCATTTTGCCATATATTTTTCAATATCCTCTATACCAAGTTTTTCTGTTTTATTTAATAAAATATCCCACTGATTTGGATATGCATTCCAGTTTTCATCCACAAAAGCACTGTTACCATCTTTAAGTGCCTGCCCCTGCAAAGGCAATGCAATCAGATTACCAATACTGCTTGCCACATCCTGAGACGGATACATTCTGTCATAATAATGAAAGGATTTTAAGTTAATTGATGCAGAACCTTTATCTAATAACAGAAATCCAAAATTTCTGGCTACAGAAGCCGGTATTGCTTTCTTAAAGAAAATCCATACATGAGCACCTTTACCGGAGCGAGAACGCTCTATCAACGGCTTAATACCATTTATCTCACACATTTTTCTAAGGGCATCTACTTCCTTATGCCACTCAGTATCTGTATTGGCAAAATCTGTCGCCTCTGCACCTTTTTCATGGTTATCAAAATCAAACACAATAAATCTGCATGTCCCATTTGGCAAAAGTGGATATACACCTATTACATCTGAGCCATCTTCTTTATAGCCCAATAAATGAGCAATTATTTTCTTAACATCCAGTTTTGTCCATTTTGTATTTTCACACTCATCACAAAACATCTTTTCGCCTCGTTGTTTCGGACAAAGCCTATAACTCCAACGATTCTCACATTGCGGAAAATAGCCACCGTTCTTACCTCGCTTGGCAAAAACATCCTCGCGTCCCCAAAACATAGAAAAGAAATGTGTTGCCATATCCTCTGTTATAAATGGTGGATTGACGATACGCTCTCCCTGGTCAGGGTCGTACTCTTCCACATTATCTATAGTCTCTTCAAATGGATTGACTTCATTATATGGAATGTTTTCTTTTTTCAATTTTTCTTTTAGCATTCTGTTCTCATATTCTAGAAGTCTAACAAGTTTCCTCAAAGACTCTGCATCATATGCTTCTATATTCATAAATATCACCCACAATTCATATATGTGTATGCGCACCTTTTACCTATGCAAAAGAAAATCAACACTTTCTCTTAATTCATCACTAAAAACCTCCAAATCAGCAGCCGTTATCACACCGCTATTAATCAGTGCCACAATATCGAAAATCATATTTCCTTTGCTTAATTCAAGCATTACTCCAGGATGTTTCTTATCCTTCTTTATTCGCTCTTCCAGTTCCCAGAACTTATCTGAAGCATTTCCAGTTCCATTCAACATATCAATATATTCTTTCACTAAGCGTTCCATATAATTTTCCTGCCATTCAGCAATGCGTGCTCTGAATAATTTCCAATCGCTTTTTGAAATTTCCATGTAAACCACCTCCAATCAATGCTACTGTTTTCACAAGCTTTCCTATTGTCCCAACAAAATTATATCGCTGTTCCAACTGTAATTCAACCAAAAAATAGACAGCCATCACTCTAACTGTCTACCCGCTAATGAGATATTTGGATTTGGGCATTACCCTTGCCTCTCTACGGCCATTATTTCTCTGTTAAATTCTCAATTATTTTCATAACATCCGGCTGAGTAGGTGTAAATTTAACACCTCTCTTTAACATACCCATCACTTTTCTTGCCTTTTGTTCAATTTCCTTTACAGTGTGCTCACTGGTTAACATCAAATGATTTCCTGCAATAGTATATTTCCGTTCAATATATTCATCTGTAATCGGAAACATATCCTGAATCAAAAAAGCACTTTCTCTATCATCATCCAACTTCACAATATGTATAATATCACAAGGTTTCCCTGCTTTTTTCTTATTTTCAACAATTTTTTTGTACTTATCTATTCTGCTTGATAACGGAATCATCCAATACAAGCCGGAAACTGAATCCTCAAAGCAATAATAATGAGGTCTATTACCCTCTTTATTCCCTTTGAGATATGGCTCATCCATGTCCTCAAAAAATGAATCTTTTATAATATAAAATCCTGTTTTCTTCATGTATATCCACCCTTTGTAAAAAAATCCTCCACCATTGCTGGTGGAGGACAATACCTTCAACCCAACCATTTATATACCGCATATTGGTCAGCGGTAAACTTTCAACCCGACCATTTATATACCACCTATCGGTCAGTGGTAAACTTTCTCTATAAAAAGCTTAGCAAATCTTCCTTCAATAGTCAATAGGTTCTACACATCTTTCACCAACTTATCAAAGAAATATATTTGCTATTATAATATGCCCAACTTTCCAAAAATTCAATCGTTTTTATTTTTTTCTTTTTGCTTTTTCTTATTGAACGCTCATCCATATGTATACATCCTACTTAATCAATTGAATCTCGCAGGATGCCGGTAATCCTTATGCTGCTTTCTGAAAACTCTTCTGAAAATTCTTCACATAAGCTACATACCGCAGTCTTTTTCCGTCTGCATCATAACACCAAGTCTCTGGAGCATAGTGAAGCTCTTCAAGTATATCTTGCATAACTAATAGCCCATATTTCTCCATCATCTCAGCCAGAAATGTGCAGCAGCGTTCAAATTCCTTGTTCAAACTGCTCCTCCTTCCATAGATGTGCTTCTGCATCGTTTCTTACATATAAAATTATAATTACTTCATATACCAATGATACAACCACAACTCAGAAAAAGCAATAATTCAAGCTCTTATAAAAATTTATTTTCTTATCATCAAGTTCGTCATTTGCCACAATAATTTTCCCATGTCCATGGCAAGATACGCATTAGAGACATCTCTGCCCCTAATGCATCTTGTTAGGGGAGAAAATCCCCTAAAACCCCTGAAAATTACCATTGCTATAATTTTTTCATATCCATTTTGCCTCTGGCTATTAAAAAGTAATAGCCATTTCACGGCTGGATATGAAAAAGTCATAGCCACACTTTTGTGATATTTTCTATGGCTATGAAAATTTAATAGCCTTTTTTGCCTTGGCTATTGAAAAGTGATAGCCACTTGGCAACTGGATATAAAAAAGTCATAGCCAGTATTTCTGATGTTTTTATGGATATATGTAATGATAGCCTTTTGAATAATGGCTAGCCATATTTAATATCCACTTCGCAATTGGATATTAAAAAGTAATACCACACGCTATTTTTTCCAATAAGTATTCCCTTGCAACATATATCATTTAAATGTCAACATGATTACAAACATACATACGAATTTGAATTCATAATTTACATTATGAGAAGTTCCTGGATGGAACTATAAAATGTATTAAGGATGAGATACCTTTAAAATGTCGTAAGTGTGGTAATGAACATGAATTCAAGATATTGCCTGTCAAGGATGGCGGTAGGATGGCGATAACCTAAAACATTTGGGGCTAAACCCATAAGAAAAATGATTGACCCGAATAAACGTTTCTCCCACTGGATGTCCATATTAGTTCGTTGGGACAATAAAAATGATACAATCTTAACGATGAACCCTTTAGACAGCAAAAAGGGTGTTCAAATGAACACCCCTATGAAGTCTGCTGCTCTTTAATTTATGTATATGCTGACGCATTATTTTATTATTACACCATCTGAAATCTTGATTAGAAAGCTCTCTAACTGAGTCTTTTTTCTTCCATAACACTCATATATGCTGGTCTGATGATTTTATCCGTGCAAATCATCTCTTCTATTCTGTGTGCACTCCAACCGACGATTCTGGCTACTGCAAACATGGCTGTATAAAGTTCTACCGGTATACCCAGCATATCGTAGACAAATCCACTGTAAAAATCTACATTGGGACTGACACCTTTATAGATATGTCTTTTGTCTGCTATGATCTTTGGAGCAAGCATCTCTATATTTTCATACAATTCAAGATCTTTTTGCCTTTTCTTTTCCTCTGCCAGTTGTTTTACATAATCTTTAAATACTCTCTCCCTCGGATCAGAAATAGAATACACTGCATGTCCCATTCCATAGATTAAGCCCTTATGGTCAAATGCATCTTTATCAACAATCCTTCTTAAGTATGCTTCTATCTCATCCTGATCTGAATAATCCTTTATATGCGCCCTAATATCATCCATCATTTCCATTACCTTAATGTTGGCGCCTCCGTGTTTTGGTCCTTTTAGCGAACACATTGCTGCTGCCATCGTTGAATAAGTGTCAGACCCAGATGACGTAACGACTCTTGTGGTAAATGTAGAATTATTACCGCCTCCATGTTCCATATGCAAAATGAGTGCCGTATCTAAAACCTTTGCCTCTGTAAGGGTATATTTCCGGTCTGGTCGCAGAAGCATCAATAGATTTTCCGCGGTGGAAAGCTGTTTATCGGGATGATGAATATACATACTCTCATTTTTTTCATAATGATTGTAAGCATTATATCCATATACTGCCAACAATGGGAACTCACTGATGAGCTGGATGCACTGACGCAGCGAATTGCTGACACTTGGTTCTTTTACCTTTTTATCATAAGATGCCAGGGTAAGAATACTTCGGGTCATGGAATTCATGACATCCTCCGAAGGTGCTTTCATAATGACATCCCTTGTAAAATTGGTTGGCAATGTCCTACACTCTCCAATAATTCTATCGAAGCCTTCCTTCTCTCTTTCATCAGGCAGTTTTCCCATCAAAAGAAGATATGCTATTTTTTCAAATCCAAACTCATTTTGTCCTAAACAATGAATCAAATCTTCCACTCGATAGCCCCGGTACCACAATTCCCCATCGCAGGGAATCTTCTGATTATCAACAATTTTTGAAGACACTATTTTTGATATGTTGGTAAGTCCTGTAAGGACACCTTTCCCATTTTCATCTCTAAGCCCTTTGTTTACGCCATATTCTTCAAATAACCGCGGAGCAATGTTATCATTTTTCAGACAAACTGCTTCCAATTCTTCAAAATAATCATTCATCTGCTCCGTTGTCATCTCTATTCACCTCCAGATTCTCCACCTCACTGCTCATAATAGTTTCCAACTGCTTCATAAGCTGTAGTAACTGAATCAAATTATCCTTTCCAAACTTTTCGAACACCTTCCCGTAATACTTCTTAAGTGTTTCTTCCTGCGCCCTTAACAGGCTTCGTCCGCTTTCAGTAATTGTAACATAGGTGCCCTCACTGCCGTTACCGTCATGAGACCATAATACATATCCTACGTCTCGTAGCTTTTCTACCATTTTAGAAATCTGTCGCATCGTCATCTGAAGCTTGTCCGCTAAATCCTTCAGATAGACTCGTCCTGAATAAATGTCGGATGTCTCCTCCATTGCAATATATTGTAATGCAATGTATTCCGGGATACTCATTTTCATAAAGACATCTTTTCTATGCTCCCGGTTAAACAAGTGCCTTTGGTATATCAATTCGTTGGACAGCTTTATAATATCTGTATTTCCTATAGTTTCTGCCATATTACTCCTCCTTTATTTAAAATAAGGGAAGCAATAGACTGTCACTTCCCTTCGTAAAAGAGAATGGATTATTTTAATAGCCCATTTCCGGTTGTGCCGGCATTGCAGGTGCTGTTTCCTTAATATTTGCCACAGCAGCTTCCGTTGTTAATAAGGTTGATGACACACTAATCGCATTGGAAAGTGCACTTCTTGTAACCTTGACAGGATCAATAATTCCTGCATCGACCATATTGACGTACTGTTCAGAAATTGCATCAAAGCCTATGCCCTCATCTGACTCCTTTACCTTATTGATGATGACAGCACCCTCTAGGCCTGCATTTTCAGCAATGGCACGAAGCGGAGCCTCCAATGCCTTGGCTACAATCTCTGCTCCTGTTCTCTCATCACCCTCCATGCTTGATATCATGTCATATACTGCCTTTTGTGCGTGAACATAAGCAGATCCGCCGCCACTGATGATGCCCTCTGACACAGCAGCCCTAGTGGCATTTAATGCATCCTCTATACGATACTTAGCTTCCTTCATCTCTGTTTCAGTTGCGGCTCCAATCTTAATAACTGCAACACCACCGCCGAGCTTAGCCACCCGGTCTACCAGCTTATCCCTGTCGTACTCAGAAGCATCTGCAGCCTGTCTCTTAATCATTGCGATTCTTTCTTCAATGTCCTGTTTCTTGCCCTCGCCATCCACGATGGTTGTATGTTCCTTTGTTACTTTAACTGATTTCGTCTGTCCAAGCATATCAACTGTGATATCCTTTAATTGCATGCCAAGGTCATCGAGTACTGCCTGTCCACCTGTCAGAATTGCAATATCCTTTAATATCTCCTTACGACCATCACCATACCCCGGTGCCTTTACAGCTACGACCTTGAGTGTGCCTCTCAACCTGTTTACGATTAGTGTTGTAAGTGCTTCACCCTCTACGTCATCTGCAATAATCAGCATTTCTCTTCCCTGCTGCATTACCTGCTCCAATATAGGAAGAATATCCTTTATATTAGATATCTTTTTGTCCGTAATCAAAATGTATGGATGATTCATATTAGCTATCATCTTTTCTTTATCATCACACATGTAAGCAGATAAATAACCGTTGTCAAACTGCATTCCCTCTACAACCTCTATCTCTGTCTGCATCGTCTTTGATTCTTCTATTGTGATGACGCCATTCTCTCCAACCTTTTCCATTGCATCGGCAATCATTGTTCCGACTTCATCATTACCTGCAGATATTGCAGCAACCTTTGCAATGTGATCTTTTCCGGTTACAGGCTTGCTCATTTTAACCAGTGCTTCAATAGTTGTATCTGCTGCTTTCTTCATTCCTTTTCGCAAAATAATTGGATTTGCACCTGCTGCTATATTTTTCATACCCTCGCCTACTAGAGCCTGTGCCAAAACAGTTGCCGTTGTCGTGCCATCTCCTGCAATGTCATTCGTTTTGGTTGCGACCTCTTTCACAAGTTGTGCACCCATATTCTCATAAGGATCTTCCAGTTCAATCTCCTTTGCAATCGTAACACCATCGTTCGTAATCAAAGGAGTTCCGTAAGATTTATCCAATACAACGTTACGTCCCTTAGGTCCGATTGTCACCTTTACTGTATCTGCCAGCTTATCAACGCCTGCTTCCATCTTTTTTCTTGCATCGATATCAAACAAAATTTCCTTTGCCATGTTAATTCCTTCTTTCTACATATAAAATAACTGTATTTTTATTTTACTACTCCACAATTGCAATAATGTCGGACTGATTTACGATGATATATTCCTCATCCTCCAACTTAACATCTGTACCGGAATACTGAGAATAAATCACACGGTCGCCTTCTTTTACCTGCATTTCTGTTTTCTTTCCATTCTTTTCACTTCCAGGTCCTACTGCAATGACAACAGCTGTCTGTGGCTTTTCTTTTGCACTATCCGGTAATATAATTCCGGACTGGGTTTTTTCTTCTGCTTCCTGCTGTTTTAAAACAACACGCTCTCCTAATGGTTTTAACTGCATAATCATTACCTCTTTTCTTTATTGTTAGCACTCTCTTGTATTGAGTGCTACTTATTTTGTAAAAAATATATGCTTCATATGAAGCATATATAAACAGTTTGTTTCCAAACTGTTTGTTTAAAAAGGATTATAGCACATAAAAGACATATGTCAACCCATTTTTTCAAAAGAAATAAAAAAGTGTCTTCGACACTCTCAACTCCCCTAGCCCCTCATTCATGAGGGGTAGGGGTTTTCTTATCTCCTTCTTTATTGTAAAATTCTATAGGCGCTTGCGAAACGCCAAAAGCCGCATAAATACGGCTTTTTTTGTTGTTAAAATAAAATATCTCCTCAAGGTTTATGCTAAAATAGAGTTGTGAGAAACTATCAACCAATCCACCTAAAGGAGATATACCTACATGATAACACATAAACAGCTCTCTTTGGCAGAAGTTTTTGAAGATTGCCAAAATAAATTCGACAACGACAAATACCAGTTCCTTTCTCTTCTTGATGAAGCCATTAACCTTGATGAAATTGTTCCTGTTTCTTTTGTTACTCATTTTCATGCTTCAACCGGAAGACCTCGTAAGCACCAGCTTTATCCAATGCTTAAAGCTTTTCTGATTCAGCGTATATTCTCAATCCCGACTGATATGCTCCTAATCGTTTTCTTGAAATACTCTCAGGAATTACGTGATTTCTGTGGCTTTGATGTTGTTCCTGATGCCTCAAAATTTACCCGTTTTAAACAGGATTTCCTGATGGACTTACAATCTATGTTCGTTCACATGGTTGATATGACCGAACCGATATGCCAAAAACTTGATCCTCATCTGGCGGCTATGACCATCTTCGATACCTCTGGCATTGAAGCCTGGGTGACTGAAAATAATCCAAAATACGCAAACCGTATTATCAAGCAGTTAAAGGCTTTCAAGAAATCCCATAACCTTGATGATTCCTATGATCCTTATAAGGCTGCTTATGGTTCCATGCCTACGCATGCTGCTTCCAATCAGGCAATCCAGCAGATGTACATTAATGGACATTTCTGTTACGCCTATAAGTTTGGCATTGTAACCAACGGACTTGGTATTGTCCGTGATATCACTTTCTATAACAAAGAGTTCCTAAAGGCTCATCCGGATATCGTTGTGGAAAAGAAATCTGACTCTCCTGATGAGGATAAATCTCTTGCCGATTCAAAAGCCCTGCTTCCTGTCCTGGTTGATTTCTTTCAGAAGCATCCGCTTATCGCCCCTAAGACTTTTCTTGGTGATGCTGCTTTTGACACGATTGAAATCTACAAATCTCTTTTCGGTGAAATTGGATTTGAAAAAGCATTTATTCCTCTCCGCGTTAAACTTTCTATGGAAGATAACGGTTATACCATCAACGAAAATGGTGTTCCCTGTTGTCCTCATGATCCTTCGCTTCCTATGAAAAGAGAAGGTAGTAAATCACACTTAAAAAGCAAAATTCCCACGATGAAATTTGTCTGCCCGAAAATGAAATGGGAATACAATAAAGCAGATAAAACAAAACGCCGTGTATGCCATTGTGATAATCCCTGCACAACATCTTCCTGTGGAAGAATGATTTACGTTTATCCCGAAAAGAATCTTCGTGCCTATCCCGGAGTGGAACGGGGGTCAGACGAATGGGAAGAAACATATAAAATCCGTGTAAACGTTGAAAAATCTATTAACCACTTTAAAGACAGCTTTTGCGTAGCTAATCGTAAAACCCAGAACGAAAAAACGCTTCATGCCGATTTACTTTTGGCTGGCATAGCTCAACTTGTTACAGTAATCGTTGCTGATAAAATTCATCAACATCAATACATCCGAAGTCTTAAGCCTTTGATTGCTTAAAATTGAGATTTTATAAATTTTTCTGCTTCATACTAACTATGAAGCCTTTTTGTCATGCCCTAAATGAATGACTGCCACCTTCCATTCCAAGAATCCTGCATTGCAGGATTCTATCCTTGTTTTCAATCAAGATTGCGAACTTGTTTCGCAATTACCTATGTAAAATTCTATTATGAATATATTACAATCCATCTTTACCGATTATTATGAACACATCATTTACCAACTCCATCCTCGTCCTGCTGTCATTGAAAATGTCAACAAGATGATTCATTGTGGTGACTCTTCTCACGGTGGTGCCATGTATGGCTGTCCTCACTGCGGAAATCTTAAATTTGTTCCCTTTCGCTGTAAAAGCCGTTTTTGCCCTTCCTGTGGAAACAAATACAACCAGCTTCGTTCTTTTCAGATGTCCTGCAAGCTCGTTTCCTGTGTTCACCGCCATTGTGTTTTCACCATCCCAGAGGAACTCCGCATTTATTTTCTCAAAGACAGGTCTCTCTTAAATTGCTTATTTCATTCTGTCCGTGACGTTGTCCTTCGTATGTTTTCCAAAATGAATAAAACTGAAAACTTTACTCCCGGATTTATCTGTGTTCTTCACACCTTTGGGCGTGACTTAAAATGGAATCCCCATATCCATGCCCTCATCTCTGAAGGCGGTGCTGGCAACATCACTCCCTGGCGTCCTGTCAAACACTTTGATTACAACTTTCTTCGTAATGCCTTCCGCAAAGTGCTGCTTGAACAGCTCTCCTTCCGTATTGGTCCCACCTTTCGTAAAGTTAAAAATGAAATGTACACAAAACACTCCAATGGTTTTTATGTTCGTGCAAAGCCAAATCTCTGCACTCCTGATATTACCATTAAATACATCAGCCGATACCTCGGCAGGCCTGTTATCGCCACATCACGTATTGATTATTATGACGGCGAAAATGTAACCTTTCATTACACCAGACACGAAGACAACAAAACAGTTACTGAAACCATCCCTGCTTTGAACTTCATCCAAAAACTAATTGTACACATCCCCGAAAAACATTTCAAAATGCTTCGCTACTATGGGATATATGCCAAACATCATAAACAGGAAAAGAATCTCCGTAAATGTATTTCTGCTGAAAAACAACATTTCCTGCGTTCTATCCAGGACTGGCGGCACTCCATTCTTCTCTCTTTCGGATACGACCCTCTCTGCTGTTCCGAATGTGGCACTTCTATGTTGGTTTTAGAAGTTTACCACAAAAAAACTGCACTATTTGAACAATATCGAAAGGTTATGGGATATGGATAACTCCATGCTCATAGTAATTCTTTCTCCATAGTCAGATAGTGCAGCTGTCCTAAACCAAAACAAAAAACTTCATAAACAACGTCATGGCGAATCCACCATTCGCTCTTTTGTCATGTCATTTTTTATTTCAAGTTCATTATACACTATTTCTGACTGTTTGAGAAATTTCCTATAAAGTAAAAAAATTGCACACCGACTACTCGGTGTAACAATTCCTAGTCATTCTCCAACAATCTGTCTATATTATGACTAATCTGCTCAGACACCCGGTTAAATACCGCCAAAGAACTTTCATCAATTCCTTCCACCACCTTGGCGGTTAACTCTGCCCAGAGAATCTCCATTTCCTGACAGAGATGTTCCGACGCATCGGTCAGCTCATATTTCACATATCTACGATCTTTATCATCTCTTTTGCATACAATGTATCCTTGTTTAACAAGATTCTCTAAAGTAGTAGACATATGACCTTTATTCATCTGCGTGTACCGACATATATCCGTCAATGTTGTTATCTCATCATAATGAGATAGCAAATAAACAACTTCCAGTTCCAATCTGTTTAGGTTTGTCTTATTTTTTACATCAACCATAGCTTTTTCAAGAAGACGATTAAACTTTCCACCTCTCAAATTTTTTTCAATATTCATCAAAATTTCACTCCTATTTTGTTTTTATTCTTTTAACAAAATATCAAATTAATCCATCAAAAATTTTTTCATGGGACATCTTGTCGTTTATCATATCATATCGCCTACATTTTTTCCACATAAACCACCCCAGTATTTCACTGCCCGAGTGCCACAGATCCCATTTCTATACTCTTACTTCAAATCCGTTCTTGAATATGAATCTTATATCGTCCTTGGCTTTTACAATCACTTCCTGTACCAAGCTGCTCCAAATCCCGGCATCGAACTCGCAGGTTAAGCCGTCCTGCTTCTCCAAAGTTCGAATGAACCCTTTGAACAATTCTTGCTTTGCCTTCTTTCTATCTGCTCTGCGATGTCATCATACTTAGCTTTTGCCTTTTCATATCTTGCCGTAAGTTCGGCATAGCGTTTTTCATACTCGTCCTGGTCTAATGCCACACGGCTGTTCTCTGCAATGGCAATCTGCATCTGCTCCGAGATGATGTTAAGTTCTGCGATGCTATCCTGCAAATCCCTGTCCAGTGAATCCGTCTCACAGACCATTTCCATCATAACTTTGGTGTTTGCAAGAATCTCTTCCCTTTCAGAAAATAACTCGTTGGCCGCCTTGATGAACAATTTCTTTAACTCATCCTCGTTGATGTGTGGTGTTTTGCACTTGCAACCATCGGCATATTTGTTATTGCATCTGTAGATGACCTTTCTGTACTTATCATTGGAATGCCAAACCTTGGCACCGTACCAAGAACCACATTCTCCACACCTTATTATGGAAGAAAACAATCCCACACCACTATATTTCTGCATACCCTTTCGCCTTAAAATTTCTGCCTGAACTTGGTCGAACTGGTCGGCTGTCACAATGCCTTCATGGTGTCCTTCCACATAATACTGTGGCACCTCGCCATTGTTAACTACCAGCTTATGAGTTAAGAAGTCCTTTGTAAATGTCTTCTGCAGAAGGGCATCCCCTTTGTACTTTTCATTCTGAAGGATACTCATCACTGAACTTGGATGCCATTTATCTTTCCCGGCAGGGGTCTTCACTCCCATTTAGGTAAGTTCACAGGCAATCTTATATGTGGAATACCCCTCAAGATATCGCTTGTAAATATATCTGACGGTTACTGCCTGTTCTTCGTTGATGATAAATTCGCCATCTGTTCCTCTGTCATACCCCAGAAAGTGTTTAAATCCTATGCTCGCCCTTCCGTCTGCAAACATTTTTCTTTTTCCCCATGTGGTATTCTCTGAAATGGATCTGGATTCCTCCTGTGCAAGGGAACTCATTATCGTAATAAGAAGCTCCCCTTTTGCATCGAGCTTCCAGATATTCTCTTTCTCGAAATAAATCTCCACTCCTTTTTCCTTCAGTTCCTTGACTGTTGTTAGGGAATCAACGGTATTTCTTGCAAATCGGCTGACCGACTTTGTGATGATAAGGTCTATCTTTCCGGCAAGGGCATCCTCAATCATCTGGTTAAAGCCTTCTCTTCTTTTGGTGTTTGTAGCTGTAATACCCTCATCAGAATACATCCCGACAAAACTCCAATCATCACGGGAAGTAATGTAATTAGTATAATAATCCATCTGAGCATCATAGCTGGTGCCTGTTCTTCATGCTCCGTTGAAACTCGGGCATAGCCCGCAACTCTACGCTTGGTCTTCTCTACTATTGGTTTACATTTTCATTCTTGAAACACTTGTTATAGCATCCCAAAATGCTCCAGCGCATCCCTAATAGCTTTTTCCTTCTCCACCAGACATTGAGGCTGTCTGCTATCTTCCGATTTAGGAAGATTATAATTCTCCCCAACCTCTATTCCACATTTCCTTTTTACCTGCGAAATATACAGATTAGAAACCTTCAGCCCATGTTCTTTCAGCACATACTCCTGAATTTCCTTATAAGTCGCCTTACTCTCTGCCGAAGTCACATCCAGCTCATCCAACTCAAGTTCCACCTCAACATAATCATCCGGCTTTTGTTGGGACAAAAGAACTACAGTCTCCACATGCACCGTATTCGGAAACATATCCACACAACGGACCTTCTCCACACGATACCCTCTCGCCTGGAGCACCTCTAAGTCTCTCGCAAGACTTGTCGGCTTGCAGGAGATGTAGACCATCTGTGGTACATCGTAGCGGATGATTTTTTCGAGTGCCTTGGGATTAATTCCATCACGAGGTGGGTCAAGTACAATGTAGTCCGGTTTTTCTTCGATGGAATCGATGACTTTTAGGACATCACCGGCGATGAACTCACAGTTATGTAAACCATTTAATGCTGCATTCTCTTTTGCAGCCTCCACTGCCTCTTCGATGATTTCAACACCGATTACCTTCTTTGCAACCGGGGAGAGCATCTGTGCAATGGTTCCGGTTCCAGAATATAAATCGAATACTACTTTTCCATTGGAAGCAACATCTTCCTCTGTCTCGCTTGGAAGTGCGTCGCCAATAAATTCTCTTGCAGTCTGATATAACACTTCTGCACCAAGAGAATTGGTCTGGAAAAAGGAAAATGGTGTAATTTTAAAACGAAGTCCTAATAACTCCTCGTAGAAATAATCCTGTCCAAATAAAATATCGGTTCCTTCGTTTGTGACCGTATCTGCGACATTATCATTCCTGGTATGAAGAATCCCTGTCATTTTTCCTTTGTAAGAAGCGGTCTGCAATGCCTGGTTCCAGCCCTCTAACAATTCTTCCTCTGTTCCAGAGAACGCTGGATTCTCCTTTCCTGCCGCAAAATCAATCTGCGTCGTTGTTACAAGATCTACTAAGATTTCGCCGGTCTTAACTGCCTTTCGAACCAGAAGGTGACGGAGATATCCGGTATGACGAAGTTTATGATAGTAAGTAATCTCCTTTTCTTTAAAATAAGACAGTGTGGTAGAAAGAACTGTTCGAAAATCTTCGTCAACAATTTGACAATCCGGGACACTCACGATGTCGTAAAAGCTTCCACGTTTGTGCATTCCAAGGGAAAGCGGGCCATCTTTTACCTCATCTCCAAACGAAAACTCCATCTTATTACGATATTCTTTTTGCATCGGACTTGGTTTAATTCCAAGGAAATCATAAGCTTCTTCCGCTGAAATTACCTGATCCATCAGCTTTTTGACCTGTTCTGCTTTCATTTTTAACTGCTCTTCATATGGCAGACTTTGGTAGGTACATCCACCACATTCTCCTGCATGGATACATCCCGGCACATCGGATTCTAAATCAGACTTTTCTAATACTTCTAAAAGTCTTCCCTCGCATTTTCCCTTGCGAATCTTGTTGATGGAAAAAGAAACCTTCTGTCCTGGAATTCCATTTTTAACTACAACTGTTTTTCCTTCCTCTGTTGTCACAATGCCTTTGTTTGGAAAGTCAACGCGCTCAATGATACCTTCTAAAACCTGTCCTTTTTTCATGTTTATTCTTACCCTTCTATCATTTAAAAAGGGGCTGCCACAAAGCAGTCCCCATTCTTATTTCATTGCTATAAGTGAATCCTCTCACAGATTACACAACCTGGAAATGTCAGATACGATTATTCTTCTGTATCCTCTTTCTCTTCTGCTGATTCTTCCTTCTCGTCGTCATCTTCATCCTCAAAGAAATCGTCATCAAAGTCATCCTCGAAATCATCTTCGAAGTCCTCTAAATAATCCGGGGTGAAGAAACGATAAATTCCATAAATTGCAGCTACAACAGCAGCAACAATACCAATAATCGCAAATAACCAAACGACCTTGGAAGTCTTCTTCTCTTCAACCTGCTTCTTATTCAGTAAATCATTCACCTTCGCCATGTTCAGTAATTCTTCCATCTTGTTCATGTTACCACTCCTTTTCCTAATTTTATTCTCATTCGAAATCCATCGAAAAGTCTTACAATTCATATTATTTATTATAGCATATCTTTCCCCGTTCGCCTATAAAAAATTAACATTTTTAAAAGATTTTATAATTTTTTTAATTTTGCAAAAGAGGCAAACATTTTCTTCGTTCCCGCTGTCTCAAACTGGACGGTTACCTCGTAATCTCTTCCGCCTTCGACAATCGCCGTTACAACGCCTTCCCCGAACTTGATATGGCGGACCGTATCTCCTACTTTGTAATCTAACGTTGTCTTTGCGGTATTGGCTGAAGCAAATGCTTTTGCCTGCATAGCCTGACCGGAAGATGGTTTCTTAAGGATAGATTTTCCCGGTGCTTTTCTTTTGAATGCGTCCGTGCCGCTTTGTTCGATTTTGCTCATACTTGGCATTTCACCTTCTAGCAATTCTGCCGGAATCTCTTTTACAAAACGGGACACTTTATTGTACTGTGTCTCCCCGCGAACCATACGCTGTCTTGCACAGGTGATGGTAAGCTCCTGCATCGCTCTTGTGATACCCACATAGGCAAGACGGCGTTCTTCTTCTAATTCTTCCCTGGAATTGTCTGATGTGATGGACATGTAACTTGGGAACAGTCCGTCTTCCATTCCTGCTAAAAATACTTTCGGGAACTCCAATCCTTTTGCACTATGTAATGTCATCAATACGACATAATCGCTGTCATCCTCCAGTCCATCAATGTCAGCGACCAGCGCCACTTCCTCTAAGAATCCGCTTAATGTCGGCGTATCTTCTCCCTCTTCATATGCCACAACCTTACTGATCAACTCATCGATATTCTCGATTCTTGCCTGCGCTTCTTCGGTTCCTTCTAATTCCAACTCTCTCACATAACCGGTTTCCTCGATGACTTCTTCGACAAGCTCGGACACGCTAAGAATCGATGCCTTGGTGCGCATCATCTGGATAAAATTCACAAACGGCTTAATCTTGACTGCACTTCTTCCTAATGTGGAGATGTCATCCGCCATCTGCAGGGCGCGGTAAAAACTAATTCCCTCTACTGCTGCATAATCCGACACTTTATTCAGCGTGGTTGCTCCGATTCCTCTCTTTGGCACATTGATAATTCGTTTCACCGCAAGGTCATCTCTTGCATTATCAATCGTTTTTAAGTATGCAAGGATATCCTTTACTTCTTTTCTGGCATAGAAGTTTACGCCACCGACAATTTTGTATGGAATATTCGATACGACAAAACGTTCCTCAAACAAACGGGACTGTGCATTGGTACGATACAAAATCGCAATGTCTCCGTAATGATAAGTCCCATTTTTCACATCGCGAAGAATCGATCTTGTGATGTAATCCGCCTCATCATATCCGGTATTGAACTGCTCAAACGTAATCTTTTCGCCCTCGTCATTTGCCGTCCAGAGCTTTTTGGATTTTCTTCCGACATTGTTTGCAATCACGCCATTTGCAGCATTCAAAATGTTCTGTGTCGAACGGTAATTCTGCTCTAACTTAATGGTAACGGCATCCGGGAAATATTTTTCAAAATTCAAAATATTAAAAATATTTGCTCCACGGAACTTATAGATAGACTGGTCATCGTCACCTACCACACAAAGGTTGCGGTACTTCCCGGACAACTGGCGAATCAGTTCAAACTGTGCGGTATTCGTATCCTGATACTCATCCACCATCAGATAATGGAAACGCTCCTGATAATACTCCCGGACTTCTGCATCATTCTGAAGCAGCTCCACCGTCTTAATAATCAAATCATCAAAATCCAATGCATTATTCTTCTTCAACTGCTGCTGGTATTCCCGGTACACCTGCGCCTGCTTTTGTTTAGTGTAATCTCCTGCTGCCCGGAGTGCAAAATCTTCTGGTCCGACCAGTTCATCTTTTGCATGGGAAATTGCTGCAAGAAGACTTTTTTCTTTGTAAATCTTAGTATCAATATTCAAACGCTTGCAAATGTCCTTCATCAGCGTCTTCTGGTCATCTGCATCGTAAATTGTGAAATTGGTATCAAATCCCAGACGGTCAATATGTCTTCTTAATATGCGCACACAGGTGGAATGGAAGGTTGCCACCCAGATGCTCTCCGAGCCATAGCCAATCAGTTTGTCAATACGCTCTCTCATCTCGCCTGCAGCCTTATTCGTGAACGTAATCGCCATAATGTGATAGGGATTCACGCCTTTTTCCTCAATCAGATATGCTGTTCTGTGTGTCAACACTCTGGTCTTACCAGAGCCGGCACCTGCCAGCAAAAGGACAGGTCCTTCTGTTGTAAACACACCTTTCTGCTGTTGTTCATTTAATGTATCGTAAATACTCATCCTTATTCTCCCAAATAGAATATATGTTCTGTTTTTTCTTTTTGCATTATATCATAGAACCAGACATTTACCAACAGTAATCTTTGTAAAATATTGAAAAATTACGCACATTCTCTCTTGTCATCTAGTTTTCAATACTATATAATGTAATATAGAGGTGACAATAAATATGACAATTGATACAAAACGCTTTTTAAGCAGTATCTTAGAAAGCTTAGATGCAATAGATTATGTAAAACCAGAGGACATTCCAAATATTCCGCTTTATATGGATCAGGTTACAACCTTCATGGATTCCCAGCTTGCATCTTCCAAACGACACGAAGATGACAAAATCTTAACCAAGACCATGATTAACAATTATGCGAAAAACAACCTGCTTCCACCGCCGGAGAAGAAAAAATACACCAAAGAACATGTCCTGACTTTGATTTTTATTTACTATCTGAAAAATATTTTAAGCATCAGTGACATCCAGTCTATCTTAAATCCAATCACGGACAAGTATTTTGGAAATGAAGAAAAACTTAGCTTAAAGGATATCTATACCGAGGTATTTGGCTTAGAGCACCACGAGACGCAGAATCTGATGAAGGATCTTGCCAAGAAATTTAACACCGCTCACGAGACATTTACGGATGTCCCGGAAGAGGACAAGGAACTGTTGCAGACTTTTAGCTTTATCTGTATGTTAAGCTATGACGTCTACATTAAAAAAATGCTGATTGAAAAGACAATCGATGAATTTGAAAAGAAACATCAGCCTGCGAAGGAAACAACTGAAAAACCGCATAAAGGGAAAAAATAACTACAAGCAGTACGCAAAAAAAGAAGCAGTAAAACTCTGCTTCTTTTTTGTTCCCCATAAAATTATTCGTTTGGCATTCTGGAAAAGACCATGTCATAACCGTCATTGCCATAGTTCAAAGAACGATTCACACGGCTGATTGTTGCGGTAGACGCTCCTGTCTTTTCTGCAATATCCAGATATGTCTTCTGGTCACGAAGCATTTTAGCAACCTCAAATCTCTGTGACAATGAAAGTAATTCATTTACAGTGCAGACATCTTCGAAAAATGTGTAGCATTCTTCTCTATTCTCCAGACAAAGTATCGCATCAAAAAGATGATCCACTGCTTCTGTTCTAAGTTTCTTGCTCATTTCTCATTCTCCTTCTTTCGCTCTATACGACTCCGTACTAATATTTTACCATATTAAAGTTTTAAAGTAAATAGTATTCTTGCAATCAATCTCACGAATTGCTATAATAACATAAGTTTCACAAGGAATCTAGTCCTTTTTTTATTTTCAGAAAATTTTCGTAGGAGAACCTTTATTATGTCAAAAAAAATTGGGTACTTTTTTTATTCTTTTTTACCGTTTTTGCTTGTTTTTGCCATTGAATACGCCGCAACCTTTTTCTTATTGGGCATCCTTTGTGTCGTAGAACTTATTGCTACTTCTGGGAATTCGGCCATTGATGTCGGCTCTATTTTTGCAGATGTGATGAACCAGCAGACAAATGTACGTTTTTCTACCTATACGATGGTTCTTTACTCTTTGATTTCTATCTGCACCTTTGGCATTTGGTATGTTGTAAAGTTTCATGGCAGACTTTGCCCGGACTTTAAACAGAATTTTCATCCAAAAACAGTTCTTGGCATCGTCCTTTTAACACCGGGTGCGCAATGTATCTGCACCTACCTTGTCGCCATCCTGGCAACCTTATTTCCAAGCTGGATGGACACGTATGAAAAATTATTAGAAAATGCCGGCATGGATGACAAATTAACCTTTGGTCTTTTCCTGTACTCGGTTCTCCTCGCACCCGTCTGTGAAGAAATGCTCTGCAGAGGCGTGATTTTAAAAAGTATCAGACGCTGTCTTCCATTCTGGGCTGCAAACCTGTTCCAGGCACTCTTATTCGGTGTGCTCCACATGAATATGATTCAGGGCGTTTATGCCTTCTGCCTCGGAATTATCCTCGGACTGGTTTATGAAAAAACAGGATCGATTTTCTACTCCATCCTGCTCCATATGATGTTCAATTTATGGGGAACCGTGATTGGAACGTTACTCGACTTCTCAGGTTCCATCCCACTGTACCTTTTCTCCTCCACCATTTATATGGCTCTGTTTGTAATTGGGGCAGTGTTAGTTTTTGGACAGAAAAAGACAAGAGTTTAACGCCGGCTGATTTTAAATTTATATAAAAAGAGTTGCCTTTGGCAGATAAAAGTACTGCAGGCAGCAATTCTTTTTCTTTGGGAAAGTGTTAGATATTCTTAGAATTTCTTTCATCGTCTAGCAATTTTCAGACATGATGTCTGAAAAAGGCTTAACGGAGCCATGGATGGCGACTTTAAGCCGGTTGCGTGGCTTTATCAAAACCGTAATAGAAATTCTTAGAATATCTTACACTTGTACAACAGAAAAAAGAATGCTGCCTGCAGTGCTTTTATGTGGAAAAGGCAACTCTCTTTATATAAATTAAAAAAATCGGGGTTAAAAAATGTTAACCCCGACAAAGCTAAGTGTCATCATAATGACACCCGCAAGAAGAATTCCAAGTAACACTGCTGCTACCGTCGATTTAAAATCCATGTCTAAGATACTTGCTGCCAAGGTTCCGGTCCATGCACCTGTTCCAGGTACCGGAATTCCTACAAAAAGAAGTAATGCTAAAAACAAACCTCTTCCCGCCTTTGCCTGAAGTTTCTTTCCACCTTTTTCGCCTTTTTCCAGACAAAAAGTAAAGAATTTTCCGATAACCGGCTTATCCGCACCCCAGATTAACACTTTTCTGGCAAACAGATAAATAATCGGAATCGGTACCATATTTCCAATGATGCAAATGATAAAAGACGGAACAATCGGCAACCCAAAAATCTGCGAATATGGAATTGCTCCTCTTAATTCAATCAATGGCACCATGGAAATGAAAAAAATCATAATGTAATGCTTTAACATAAAATCTCCATTCCTGTGTGAAAACAACTGCTATGTGCACCATTTTGGCAGGAAAAATTTTCACACGAATTCTACTTTTTCTTCAAATACTTACGCAAAAAGGACAGAAATACATCCATCTGCTCATCCGTACCAATACTGATACGAAGATAGTTATCAATTCTCTCTTTTGCAAAATAACGTACAAAAATATGTTCTTTCTTTAACGCCTCGAAAAGCTCTTTTGCCGTAACTGACTCATGTGTTGCAAAAATGAAGTTGCTCATGGAATCTGCAAACGAAAATCCGAGTTCTTTTAATTCTTTCTTCACACGTTCTCTTGTTTGAACTACTTTTGTAGTTGTTTCTTCAAAATACGCTCTGTCACGAATCGCAGCAGTTCCGAGTGCCAGGGTGAGCTGATTCATTGTGTAGGAGTTGAAGGAATACTTCACATCACTTAAATAGCGAATCAGCTTTTCATTTCCCATTGCATAACCAATGCGGATTCCTGCCATGGAGCGGGATTTTGAAAATGTCTGTACCACAAGCAGGTTATCATATTTTTGAATCAAAGGCAATGCTGACTTTCCTCCAAAGTCAATATATGCTTCATCCACCACCACTATCACATCTTTATTTTTCTGCAAAATCTGCTCAATTTTGTCTGTTTCAAGCAGTACGCCGGTTGGCGCATTCGGGTTTGGGAAAATGATACCGCCATTTTCTTTTTCATAATCGGTAACATCAATCGTAAAGTCACTCTTTAACGGCTGGACTTCATACGGAATGCGAAGCATATCTGCCCATACATCATAAAAAGAGTAGGTGATGTCCGGGAAAAGAATTGGCTTTTTGCTATTAAAAAATGTCAGGAAAATCATGGCAAGTACATCATCTGAACCAACGCCGACAAACACCTCTTCCTTTTTTACCCCGTAAAACTGCGCAATTGCCTCTACAAGCTCCCCGCAGGATGGGTCTGGATACAGTCTAAGCCGATCCGTTTCAAAGGCACGATACACCTCTTTAACGCCTGGTGCCGGTGGATATGGGTTTTCATTTGTATTTAACTTAATGATGTCTTTCTCTTTTGGCTGCTCCCCTGGTGTGTATGGAACAACCTTGCGCACATAACTTTCCCAGTTACTCATTTTTCTACCAAACCTTTCTATCACCTTTTATATTGTAATTGTTGCTTTCAACTACAAATGTATTTTTATACGATATTTTTGAAACTTAAATCAAGTGATATTCTTTTGCTAATTTTTCAAATGCTGCCATGGAATTTTGAACCGTCTCATGGGAAACGCAGTAAGCAAGTCTGACATAACCAGGACATGCAAACGCACTTCCTTTTACCATCATGATATTGTATTTCTTTCCGGCATTGACAAATTCTTCCTCGTCACATGGAGCTTTTACCCACATGTAAAAGGCGCCCTCTGGTTTGATACAGGTAAATCCTAATTTTTGTAATCCCTCATATAAGGCGATACGGTTTTCATCGTAAAATGCAAGGTTTGTCTTCTCGTCTAGGCATCTTGCAACGGCCTTTTGCATCAGACCCGGTGCATTGACAAATCCAAGGGTACGGTTTGACACTTCAATTCCGTCTAAAACTGTCTTGGCATCTGTCACTTCGTCTGGAACTACAACGTAACCGATACGCTCTCCCGGAAGGGATAAAGACTTGCTAAAGGAGTATCCGACAATCGTATTGTGATAATATTTGGTTAAGAAATCTTCCTTATTGCCATCGTAGACAAGTTCTCGGTATGGTTCGTCGGAAATCAGATAGATTTCTTTTCCAAGTTCTTTTTCTTTTGCTGTCAAAATCTCACCCATTTTTCGCATGGTATCTTCGTGATAAATGACACCGGTCGGATTGTTTGGGGTATTGACAATCACGGCTTTTGTTTTTTTGTTAATTTTCGCTGCAAACTCTTCCAAGTTTGGCTGGAATGTCTGAAAGTCCGGCGCAACCTCTACCACTTTTGCATCAAAATTTGCCGCGTAACTTCTATATTCACCAAAATATGGAGCAAAGACAATCACTTCATCTTCCGGGTCTAAAATCGTCTTAAAGATGATATTTAGGCCGCCTGCAGCTCCTACTGTCATGACAATATTATGAAAATCAAAGTTTGTTCCAAAACGTTTGTTTAAATTCTTTGCAATTGCCTCTCTTACTTCCGGGAAACCGGAGTTTGACATGTAACCGTGTAAAGTCACCGGATCTTCCTCTTTTAAAAGGTCACAGATTGCCTGATTGAACGCTTCCGGTGCCGGTGTTGCCGGATTCCCCAAAGAGTAATCATACACATTCTCTGCCCCGATTTTATCTGCTAATTCTTTTCCTTCTACAAACATGGCACGGATAACAGAACTTCCTTTTAATGCCTGCTGAATTTTCTTTGATATCATAGTTATTTCCTCTTTTCCATCTGTCGATGTTGTTTTTCACATCGAATGTATCTTTATTCACTTTACAATAAGGCGCGCAGATTGTAAAGATTTTTATAAAGGAATCGGGTGTAAAAAGGTTCCTTCTCGAAATCCAAAACCTCTTTACACCCGATTTTTCCAAATCCTATGTGCTGTTAACTTCGTTATCTGTCTGGCTTTTCAGCCACACATTACCGATTATTTTCTTATTAGATGCTTTCCACAAAACGCATGAATGCTTTTCTTCCTGCTTCATCACATTTGTAAACACCGGCATCCTTTAATACTTCATTGAACACCAGACCGATTTCTTTTTGAATGATTTCATGTACATTTTCTGCTGTCACATTCTCATATTTTGGTAAAAATTCATCTACCCAGTCTGCATGTTTTTCTAAGACTTCATCTTTGCGGATATCGCTTCCGGCAAGGATTGCCTGCTCTAATGCTGCCATTTCACCCTTTAAACGTGCCGGTAAAACAGCGAGTCCCATAACCTCAATCAGACCGATGTTTTCTTTTTTAATATGATGCAGTTTTGCATGTGGATGATAAACACCAAGTGGATGTTCCTCTGTGGTGATGTTGTTACGAAGTACCAAATCTAACTCGAAATCTTCTCCACGTCTTCTTGCGATTGGTGTGATGGTGTTATGTGGTTCACCGTCTGTTTCTGCATAAATATACGCTTCTTCATCGGTATAACCTCTCCATGCAAGTAAGATTTTATCTGCAAGTTCAATCAGACGTTCTTTTTCTTTTGCACGAATACGAATGACAGACATTGGCCATTTTACGATTCCTGCTTTTACATCGGAAAATCCTTCAAAGCTGATTTCTTTTTCAATTGGCGCTTTTGCCATTGCAAATTCATAGTGACCGCCCTGGAAATGGTCGTGACTTAAGATAGAACCTCCTACGATAGGAAGGTCTGCATTAGAACCTACAAAATAATGTGGGAACTGTGTCACAAAGTCTAATAATTTTCCAAAGGTAGCACGCTCAATTTTCATCGGTGTATGCTTTGCATTGAACACGATACAGTGCTCGTTGTAGTATACATAAGGAGAATACTGAAAAAACCAGTCGCTGTTGTTGATGGTTACCGGAATAATTCTATGATTCTGTCTTGCCGGATGGTTGACACGTCCTGCATAACCTTCGTTTTCTTTACATAATAAGCATTTTGGATATCCACTCTGTTTTGCATGTTTTGCTGCAGCAATTGCCTTTGGATCTTTTTCCGGCTTGGAAAGGTTGATGGTGATATCGAGTGTTCCAAATTCTGTCTCTGCTGTCCACTTCTGGTCTTTTTTGATTCTGTCTCTACGGATGTAGTTTGAATCACAGCTTAATTTGTAAAAATAATCTGTTGCAGCCTGTGGAGATTCGTTTTCATATAAACTTTTGAATTTTCCTCTTACTTCGCTTGGTCTCGGCATTAAAAGACTCATAATCTTGGTGTCAAACAAGTCACGGTAAACGATGCTGTTCTCCTTCATGATGCCATGCTCATACGCATAATCCATCATCTCTGCCAAAATACCTTCTAACGCTGCCTGGGCACTCTCCTGCGTCATTGGCTCTCTTTTTGCATACGCCTCTACCACTTCGTCTTCTAATTCATCTAATTCAAAAAGCTCTAACAGACGGTTTCTGGTAAAAAGTTCATCCTCTTTTTCGATTAAGCCTGTTACAAGTCCATATTCTGTTAATTCTAAAATTTTTTCCTGTATCATTTTCGCTCTCTCACCTTTCTGATTCTTTTTTCTAAAATCCTGATATGCAACATGTTTTTCCTTTTTTCTGTCCATGTTTTTCTGCTTAATTTTATTATAACAAACGATTTTTTCTTTGCAATCCTTTTGCCGGACAGTGCAACATAGTTTTTACATTTTGCAACAAAATTACATATTTTACATTTCTAATATTTTCCCGGATGTCAATATTTTTTTACAAATCGCCGATAACATAGACAGGAATATTGTTTTCTGATTTTCATAGTCACAAAAAGCATGGAGGAATCAAGGATGAACCTAACCATAAACAATTATGTGAGCAGCACACAGACCGGACTTTCTGGTGGAACCCTTAATACAGGAAATACCAGCACAAAAGAAACCGGTTCCTTTCGCACAGGGAAGTCGAAAGCCAAGAAAATGTTACACTACAATGCAAAGTCACTCTCTGCACAGATTTTGCGTGCCACAAAATCACGGACAGCTTCTACTGCTCTCGTCAAGGCCAAAAATACGGTGAGCAGTCTGAAACGCTGCCTTGGAACCGGGGAATACGATGACTCTGAAGTGGAGGTTGCACTTGCACACGCAAAGAAAATGGTAAAATGCGCACAGACGAAGGTAGCCAATTTAAAACAAGAAGAGGCATTACAACGAAAATACAGCCGTGAAAAAGCTTCAAAGGAACAACAGCAAAAATCCGAAGTCAAACGGCGCGTTCACCAGAAAGAACAGAATCTAAAAGAAAAGATTGCAGCTGAAGAACTGCAACAGATTCAAAAAGAGAAAAAGCAAAAACAGGAGATTTCAGGAAAACGCCAGATGCATCGGAAGGTGGAACGCAATGAATTAAGTGAAGCAGATATGAAATATTTACAAGACACGATGGAATACCGCCACGAAAGTCACGTGGATTGCTCTAGTGTCTCTGTTGATTTATCCAGTGTTGGAATGTCTATGAGTGAGCTTCAACAAATCGAGGCTCAGATTTCCGCAGAGGTCGAAACAGATGCTGCCACAGATGCCGGCGCTGGTACAGATATCGCCTCTGGCGCAACCGGAGCTGGTGTTGGCGGGGGCTCTGTGTCTGAATAAGTGTCGGTGAAAGTGTTTAAGAGATGGTTGGACTGAATTTGGGTTGATGGAAGTATTTGTAGAGTTGGTTGGGCTGGTTTTGTGTCGGAGAAAGTGTTTTTATTTTCAAAGCTGGTTGGGGCTGGATTTATGCCCCTCTGTTTCTAACCTGGACAATTAGATTGTTTCGATGGCTTTAGGTGTTTTTAAGGATTTTGTAAATTTTCTACTCCATTGGCTTGGTGGCCTTAGGTGTTTTTTTTGATTTTGTGAATTTTCTACTCCATTGGCTTGGTGGCCTTAGGTGTTTTCTGGGGTTTTCTTCATTTTCTACTCCATTGACTCGATAGCATTAGGTGTTTTTCTGGAGTTTGTGAATTTTCTACTCCATTCAAAAGAATAATTGGAGTAGATTTTTCAAAAATAGCTAAAAAACACCTAATGCTGCTGCACCAGTGGAGTGAAAATTCCGGGAAATCTTCAAAAACACCTAAAGTTAATTTCACTAGATATATGCAAAAAAAGAACCCCAACCACAGAAATAAAAAATGGGAATTCCTTTATTTCAAAAGCCCGGGCGGGTGCGTCAGACCCCAATTTTCTGACACGCCTCGCCCGGGCTTCTTTATCTGAATATATCGTTTTTACTATGCATCTACAAATGTAGTTGCAGATATCTCGTATAAGCAATCCCTTCCCAACTTAATAACCGGATTCCTTATAACATTCCCCATAATAACCAATACCTTCTCTTACAAGTTTGATTGCTTTATTTCTCCAATAAATTCAATCGACTTATTTTTATAACAAGTTCTATCCATTATTTCTTCTTGCGTTTCTTTGCAATCACAATGCCTGCTACTGCTCCACCTGCTACTGCAGCACCTACGCCTGCTAAAACTTTTCCAAAACCTTTCTTTCCTGTGGAAGAAACTTTTACAGTCCCATCACCGGATTTGATTAAAACAAGTGCAGAAATTGGATCTACGGTTGCTTCACCGGAAACCTCCCCAAGGCTCTCGGTTCCTGCTTTTTCACCGTTGATGTAAACAGACCATGTTCCATCTGGAAGCGTTACTTTTGTCTCCTCCTGGTTTGGATTGAAAATCACATACATATTGTCTGCTGTTTCTCCATTCACACCACCTGTAGTAGCAAACGCGGTAACATTTGCATCAAGCCCCTCTACCGGAGTAACATGAGCCGCAACATCTTTTGCATCTGTTAAACGAAGCACCGGATGATCTTTACGGAACGCAATCAGTCCCTTGTAGTACTGATATACATTCTGGTATTCCTCTTCCTCAAGGGTTGCCCATTTTAAGCTGTTTACAGAATCGGAAGATGCATAACTGTTCTCCTCGAATCCACCAGAAGCATTTTTCTTCGTTCTTAAGAATTCTTCCCCTGCCTGCATCAAAGGTGTTCCCTCGGCTGTCAGATAAATTGCTGCTGCAAGGTTGTTCATCTTCACTCTGTCTTCTCTGCTGGTTCCTGTTGTTGATCTTGTGATTCGATCAATCAAAGTCATATTATCATGGCAGGAAATGTAGTTGATGGTCTGTGTCGGTGATTTGCACCAATCAGATGCTCCCATGAAACACTTCTCTACTTCTTCCTCATCCCCTGTCTCACCAGATACATATCCGATGGTAGAAGTATCAAACACATGTCCTTTTAAAAGATCACGGATGGTATCGCTAAAGTATGCAAAATCCGGTGTCTCTTCGGAATTCTTCTGTGTTGCAAGTGTACAGTCCTTTGTTGTCGTGGTGTCAAGCTCCCAGCCTTCGCCATAGAAAATGACATTTGGATGATCTTTGTGAACTTCTTCTACAATCTCATTAATCGTATCTGTATCCAAAAGACCAACTAAGTCAAAACGGAATCCATCAATATGATACTCGTCTGCCCAGTAGCATACAGAATCCACGATGTACTTACGAACCATGGAGCGCTCAGATGCAGTATCATTTCCACAACCGGAACCATTAGAATAAGTACCATTCTCATCCACACGTGAAAAATAATCTGGAACAATCAGGTTGAAATTAAAAGTTCCTGCATTGTATACATGATTGTAAACAACGTCCATGATAACACTAAGGTCATTATCATGAAGAGATTTTACCATCTGCTTCATCTCTTTTACTCTTACTTCACCATGATATGGGTCCGTAGAATAAGAACCTTCTGGTACATTGTAATTCTCCGGATCATAACCCCAGTTGAACTGTGGTTTGTCTAACGCAGTCTCGTCTACGGATGCGTAATCGTAAACCGGAAGCAAATGAATATGTGTAATTCCCAAATCTTTGATATGGTCAATTCCGGTAGGAGTTCCGTTTGGTGTCGTGGTACCGGTCTCTGTCAAACCTAAGAACTTACCAGCATTCTTGATTCCAGAGTTCTCATCCATTGCAAGGTCCCTGATATGTAATTCATAAATGACATCATCGGTAATATTGTTACCTGCATGTGGGTCTGTATCCTCATCCCATCCTTCTGGATTGGTGGAAGATAAGTCAATGACCATGGCGCGTTTTCCATTTACACCTGTAGTTCTTGCATATGGATCACAAGCTTCATTCTCTGCTCCGTTTACCGTTACAAGATAGGTATAGTAAACGCCGTTTAAATCTCCCTCTTTGCTGGCTACCCAGGTTCCATTTACATCCTGTTCCATGGTAATCTGTTCTACCAGGTCATCCGTATCCGGTGTACCTGATTCGTATAGGTTTACTTTTACTGCATCTGCAGTTGGCGCCCATACACGAAATGTTGTTTTTTCCTTTGTCCATGTTGCACCAAGGTCATCACCGGTATAGGTGTATTTTTCCTCAAATGCATCTGTTGAATAAATGTTTGGCATAATAATTTTGTACTCATTTCCTTCAAATGTTATAGTATAGCTTTTGGCATCCTCTAACGGTTCTGCCAGTTTGACCTGGTAAGTATTGTCTTTTTCTGCTTCAACCGAATCGATTGCAACAGTTCCTTCCAGACCTTTTACGGAAAATGCGGAGTCTGTATCGCCCTCTATCTCACCAGTCATTGTGACTTCCACACTTCCCTCTCCGTCGTAACGGGCTTTCTTTACCTTCGTTCCGACAACAGCGTCTTCCCCGTACTCTTTTGTGTAACCCTCAACCCCGGATTCCACATAAATATCTACGGCACCAGACACCATCTCCGAGATGTCAATAAACTGATCTTCATCCACATCTTTCGCCCAGTCCTTCGTTCGAATGATAAATCCTACCGATGTTGTTCCCGGTGTAAGCTCCTTGGTCGCAACCATCTCTCCATCTTCCTCTTCGAAGTCATAGGCACCTCCGTCTTTCCCTTCTTCCCACAGCCAGGCATCCCAGCCATCATAATCTCCATCTTCACGGTGATAATGTAGTCGTAAAGTGAGTGCCTCGTCTGCCTTCACTGTCACTGCCTCCATAAAAGTCGGCAGTATGCTTGTCAATAATAGACATAGCGCCATTAATAGTGCTTTTGCCCTACTTTTCATAAGTAAACCCCATCCCTTCTGTTACATTATGTGCAAATTGTAACACATAAAATATTTTTGGTAAAGGGTTTTTGGCTATATTTTTTCATTTTACGAAAATTTCCGAAATTTTTATCAAATTATGAGAAGTATATTACACATACTACCACATGTTGTCACGTAATTCTTCCAGCAAATGAATTTTCCAAACCACAAAAGGGGCTCACCCAGCACCGGATGAACCCCTTTTCACTCTTTCCTGTCTTATTAAATTCCCTTAAACGTAAAGGTAAACTCTAATTTTTTCGTTACGTCAATGTGATATTCCGGGTGAACCAAAGCTCCCCAGCTATCGTCACCGCCAACACCCATCTGCGCTTTTGCAACACGGATTACGGTGTAGTGAACCTGAGGCAGCTCATAGTCATGCATTGCATTTTCCATCTCATGCGGTGTGTACGGAAGTGCGGAAAAGCACATTGCATCTCCGGTAAAAAGTAATCCTCTTCCCTTTCGGTCCGTCACTTTTGCCCAGCGGACCTCCTCTTTATTTCCACATTCCTGCGGCACGAGATATTTTGCCATATTATCTTCCACACGGTTTGCATAGATTCCTAATTTTGCGCCGTGCTTGCGGTCTGCATAAGTCTCTGATTCACCAAGTCCATACCATTCTACCTGGTTATAATCTGCATTTAATTTTAGCATCATACCAAACTCTGGCATGTCTCCTAACTCCTTGACCGGATCATAACGAAGTGTTGTCGCAATCGTTCCATCACCATATACTGTGTAGGCAACTTCACATTCACTAGAAGGTGTGGTTGGCAGATAATACGTAAACGTTACTGTCACCTTGTCTTCTTCCTCTTTCACACCAATTGGAACTTCTTTAAAAGAATCTACACTCTTGTGTGTTGCATACAAACTTGCAATCTTCCACTGTGCATAACGTGCCGGTGCGCTGCTTCCCATATCGTTATCAATTGGTGCTCTCCAGAAGTTTGGCATTGGAATCTTTTCTATCATTTCTTTTCCTGCATAACGGTAAGATACTAATCCACCATTTAACTTTGAGAAAAGGACATCAAAATTCTCGCCTTTTACACCAATATTTAATTTTCCATGGATGACGGTAAACGGTTTCTTCTCGCCCTCCAATACCGGAAGTTTCTCAAATACTTTCTGACCAAATGCCACTTCATGACCAGCTTTTGCCCAGCGTGTATCCTCTTTTGTCACAAAAGAAACGGTCACACTGTACTCTGCGTCCTTTTTAACCTCAAATGGCATCTCAAATGTCTTTGTCTCAAGCGGATTTACAGAAACCGCCAATTCTTTTCTTTGAATCTCATGACCTTCACGCTCCAAGATTGCGATGCAGCGATAGGTGTCGGTATTTAAGAAAAGATTCTTATTTACAACTGTAATTGTATCCTCCGTAATCTCTACGGAAATGTTCTGGTAGTTGTATTTTACTTCCTGCATTTTTGGTGATTCTTTCCGCTCACCACCATAACAGATTCCGTTTCCGCTGAAATTATAATCCGTTGGGCGCTCGCCGAAATCACCACCGTATGCCTGAAATTCTTTTCCATAACGGTCTTTTTTGTAAATAGACTGATCAATGTAATCCCAGATAAATCCACCCTGATAACGTGGCTCTGTATCTGTCAAATCTGTGTATTTGTGCATGGCACCACAGGAATTTCCCATTGCGTGTGTATATTCACAGCAGATAAACGGTTTTTCTTTGTTCTCTGCCAGATACTTTTTGATGCGCTCCACAGACGGATACATCTGGCTTTCCATGTCACTGGTTTCATCATAACGACGGTCGTTGAATACACCTTCGTAGTGAACCAGACGGTTTGCATCTAATTTATGGAACTCTTTTGACATTTCCAAAAGAACTTTTCCACCAAATGATTCATTTCCGCAGGACCAGATTAAAATGGATGGATGGTTTTTATCTCTCTGGTAGCAGGAGTTGACGCGGTCAAGCATCATTCCAAGCCATTCCATGTTATCTCCCGGAACTACGGTCGTATTATCCGCTTCTCCACGAAGTACCGGGTCCCAGGAACCGTGGGATTCCAGGTTATTTTCCGCAATCAGATACAATCCATACTCATCACACAACTGATAGATTGCAGAATCATCTGGATAATGACAGGTACGAATGGCATTGATGTTATTACGTTTCATAGTCTCAATATCCAAAATCAGTTCTTTTCTTGAAACAGCACGTCCTGTCACAGAGCTGAATTCATGGCGGTTGACACCCTTAAAGACAATACGTTTTCCATTGATTAACATAATGCCGTCTTTCATTTCAAAGCGGCGGAATCCAACATGCATGGATGTCACTTCCTGCAAAATCCCTGCCTCGTCGGACACTTCAATTTTTAACTCATATAAATAAGGAATCTCAGCACTCCAAAGCTTTGGACTTGCAATTGCAAAAGAAAAGCTATTCTCAAGGTCAAGTTCCCTTTCCTCCTCCATGACCTGGTTTTCTCCATCCAGTAATGTAAACTTTGCCTTTCCTTTTGCGGTACTGATTAACCCGACTTTCAAATTAGCGGCATCTAACGACTCTGTTACTTCCGGCTCTACCTTGACATCATACAAGTGCACCTTTGGAACCGTGTAGAGGTAAACGCTTCTAAAAATTCCGGAGAAACGGAAGAAATCCTGATCTTCGCACCAGCTGCTAGACGTCCATTTAAAGACCATTGCAGCAAGTTTATTTTCGCCTTCTACAAGGTATGGTGTCAGTTCAAACTCCGACGGTGTAAACGTATCTTCACTGTATCCAACATAATGACCATTTAAGAAAAGTGCAATTCCGCTCTCCACACCCTGGAACGATACAAATACTTTCTGATTAGAAAAGTTTTCCGGCAATGTGAAATATTTCACATAACAAGCGGTTGGATTAAATTCGGTTGGAATCTCATCCGTCCAGATTTCCTCTCTTCCATCCCATGGATACTGCACATTCGCATACTGCGGGACATCGTATCCTTCCATCTGGATATGTGCCGGAACACGGATGTCATCCCAGCTCTTACAAATGTATTCTGTGGACTCAAAACCAGGAATGACCTGGTCTAAATTTTTTGCATAATGGAATTTCCATACTCCATCCAGCGAAATGCGAAAGCTGCTTCCTGCAGCACCTCCTGCAAAAGCTTTGTCTTCTTTTGCACGCTCTGCTTCCTCCCAAGAGGCATAAGCAATGTGATCGGAATGTGCCTTTAATCTGTTGTCAGAGAAAAAAGTTGGATCCTTAATTTTAGATGTATCAAATTTTTGCATACGCTACCTCCGTTTATAACTATCCGGTGTCCCTCCCATAAGTGGGAAAGGCACCGGATCCTATTGTTCTTCCACGCTTTTTAAGCTATTTTTTCGAAGCTATGATTTACATTATGTAAACCAATTGTAGAGATTTTATTTTACTGCACCGGTGATACCTTCTGCGAACTGTTTCTGTAATACGAAGAAGATAATCATCGTTGGGATGGAACAGAATAAAACGCCCATCATAAGTACACCATAATCAACTGTGTATCCTGCTGCAAGGTTGGCAATCAACATTGGCATTGTCTGCGCTCTGTTATCGTTCATAACTACCTTTGGCCATAAGTATGCATTCCAGGAGTTCATGAATGTGATAACGCCGGCTGCTGCATATGTTGATTTCTGAATTGGCAGATACATTTGAAAGAAAATCTTAAACTCACTCAGTCCATCGATTCTGGCTGCCTCAATGACATCAACTGGGAAGTTTCTCGAATTCTGTCTGAACATCATGATTAAGAACGGTGTTGAAATCGTTGGTAAAATGAATGCCCATACAGTATTTAACAATTTCATGGATGACATCATCTTGAACAATGGAATCATTGTCGCAACCTGTGGTACCATCATTGCAAGCAATAAGATGGAAAATACACGGTCTTTTTGTTTGTCATGATACAACTCAAATCCATATCCTGCGAGAGAACAGATTAATAATGCTACCAATGTCTGAACGGTAGAATATAAAAACGAGTTACCCAGCCCTTTTGCAAGGTCCTGCTGCTGAATCAGCTTCTGGAAGTTCTGCACTGCCTGTGTTCCAAACACAATCTTTCCTCTTGCCACATCTACCGTATCGTTTGTAGCTGCTGTAATCATCCAGTACAATGGGAATACGGAAATAAAGGACACAATGATAAGGAAAATATAAGAAGGAATTAATCTTTTCTGGATTGAAGATCCACCACGTTTTTTCTTAGTCACGTTTGTCACCTACTTTCATATTAATCATTGCAAGAATTGCAACTAAAATGAATACAAAGAAGGACATTGCGGATGAATATCCAAAGTTTGCAACACCATTACCAAAGGAGTTATTGTAAATGTAATGGGACATTGTAATGGTTGCATTCGCCGGTCCACCTTTTGTTAAGTTTACAGATTCGTCGAACAACTGTAAGGTACCGTTGATTGACATGATAACGGTCATAACGATTGTCGGTCTTAATAATGGTACTGTAATTTTCCAGAATGTTTTCCATCCGCTTGCACCATCTATCTTGGCTGCTTCGTAAACGGAATATTCAATATTCTGAAGTCCTGCAAGGAAGAATACCATGTTGTATCCGGTCCATCTCCAAATCAAGGCAATAATGATAATTGCTTTTGCTGTGGATGCAGTTCCTAAAAAGTTAAAGTTTGTTTCAAGGATACCAAGTTTTACAAGGATGGTATTCATCAATCCGTTTGTAGCAAACAACGATTTAAAAATCAAAGAATAGGATACTAAGGATGTCGCACATGGTAAGAATACACAGGTACGGAAAAATCCTTTGAATTTCAAATCCTTGTTATTTAAAATCTGTGCCAGAAGAATTGCTAATACAAGCATGATTGGCACCTCTATAATGAGATACAGGAACGTATTCTTGACAGATGTCATAAATAAGTTATCCTGGAACATTCGTGTATAATTGTATGTGAGTGGATTTGTCCAAGTCATATTTGCGCTTGAACCTGTTTTGAGTGATGTAATAAAAGCCTGAATAATCGGGTAAAAACTCATGATTACGATTAATAATGTGGCTGGTGTCAAAAAGGCCCATCCGGCCGCATGTTGCTTTGCTGTTACTGTTCTCTTCTTCTTCATCGTTGAACCAGTCCTCCTTTTTGTAGCAAACGGGGAGTCAGTCTTGCCGGCTCCCCGTCGCTTAGTTTCTTAATTAATCTTACTGCTGCATTTCAAAATCTAACTGATCCTGTGCATCCTGTAATGCTGTCTTTTCATCTGTACCGTCTTTAATCTGAATGATTGCTGCTGCAACTTTTTCACGGCATGTGTAGTGATAATCGCTCTGTTCTACAACTTTTACATGAGAGCCCATTTCTACAATCTTAGCGTAGATAGCCTGGTTATTGAAGTATTCAACACCTTCGTTGTATACGTCAGACTGACCAGCGGAGATACATGTTGTGATAACACCACCATTTTTAAGAGCTGCGTCATATGTTTCTGTACTTCCACCAAATGTGTAAGCTAAGAATTTCTTTGCTAAATCCTGGTTCTTGCAGTTGCTTGTAATGTAAAGGGAAGATCCACCGTTGGAAGCGTATCCTTCTTCACCACCTAATGTAGGCATAGAAGTAATTTCCCATTTACCACTGTTCTCAGAAACCTGTTCGATGGTAGGAATAATCCAGTTACCATTCATAACACCTGCAACCATATCACCAACGATTGTCTGATCTGTATAATCGGACCAGTCATTTGCTAAGTATAATACATTGTTCTCAATCATTCTCTCGATAACATCGATAATCTGAACCATAGTTTCGTTATCTACGATGTTTGCTTTGCCATCTTTGAACTGGGAAACACCTTCTGCCTGAAGCATCATGTAAGGTAAATCGTTTCCGTCTCCATCCATGGAAAGTAAGTATTTTCCTGTCTTATCAAAGACATCTTTACCGATTTCAATGAATCTGTCCCAGGTAATTCCTGTTACATCATCAAGTGTATATCCACACTCCTCTAAGATATCTGTTCTGTATGCGAAGATAACAGTTCCGTTATCTACCGGTAAACCATAATGTGTTCCATCGATTGTAGAGTAAGAAAGTTTTTCTTCTCCGAAGTCGGACCAGTCAACATCTGCATCATCCACAGAAACAAAAGCGTCTGGATAGTTTGTTACATACTGTTTGAAGTAGTGATCCTGGAATAAGATGATATCTGTCAGGTTGCTGTAATCTCCGGCAGAACCTGCTAATGTAAGTGCATCTTCAATATCAGATGACTGGGATACTTCATTGATTTTCAATTCGAAATCCGGGTCAACATTCTTCTTGTAATCTGCTGCTGCAGCTTCAAGAGCTGGAATGTTGAAGTTCTTGTCCCATGCGGATACGGTTAAGGTGTGTTCACCATCGCCACTTCCTGTTACTTCGGCAGTCTGTGTGCTATCCCCCGATGCACTGTTGCCTGCAGAGCTGCTGGAATCCGAACTGGAACCACATCCTGCAACCATTGATACTGCCATTGCTGAAATCAGCATGAGTGAAATTACTTTTCTCTTCATATTTGTTTCCTCCCAAACAATGATTAGTTTTCACAATCAATCTTTTGAGATGTGACTTTTGTACTTGTGTAGTTTGTACATTTTATTATCTCTCTCGATTGATTATATGTTTATTATAACGAATAGTATGTGTCTTGTGTTGTTATATTCCATTAAAAAAAGCGCATATTCAACCATTTTATATTGTTTTGGTCTTTTATGCGCTTATTTTTCCGTCAATCTGACGGATTTTGTTAAATTTTTACCAACCTTTTAGGGCAGATATCTTAAAATTGAGTAATTTTCGTTCATAGTTCTCCGGTTTAATCTTCCACTGGTATGGCGAGGTATCCAGGAACTTCTTAAAGTTACGGTTAAACGTGGATGTTGTGGAAAATCCGACCTTCTGTGCCACAACATCCATGGAATCATTTGATTTTTTCATAAGGTCACACGCATTCTGAATCCGAATCAGGTTGATGTAATCCATCGGTGACATGTTCATATATGCCTCAAAAACGCGTCGAAAATGCGTCTCACTCATGTGGCAGGCGTCTGCAAGGTCTGCAATCTTGATATTTTGTGCATATTCATTCTTCACAAAGTCAAGTGCCTCTGCAATCTGGCTAACACCGTTTTTCTTTCGAACCTCTTTTACTTTTGAATCAGCTTCATTTCTTCTTAAAATCTCTGTGACAAGAGCGATTGCAAGCCCCTTTACCTTTTCCGCATAGTGGGGTTTCTTAGACCGTACCTCTTCCATAATCATTTTTACGAGCAATGCAAGATTCCGATTTTCCCACTCATATAGGAAGGAAGCCTTTTTGTTGATTCGCTCTAAAAGTTCATGTCTGTATAGCGGATCTTCCGGATACATCTCTTCTAAAATCTGCATCGGATCAAAGAAAAGGTATTCCCAGAAACTTTGTTCTGCGCCCTGGTTGCTGATTGTAATATGTGGAAAATTGGAAGGAATGATACTTACCATCGCCGGTTCATATTCTCTGACATCCTCATCTAAAACAAGCTGTCCCCGTCCATTCCTGCAATATCCAATTTCCATCAGGTTATGAAAATGAAGATTGGTCTCATCGTGTCCATAATCACGAATCCAGCTGTCTCCTAATAATGCTAATACATATTCATTCTGTGGTACCTCATAAAAACGAAGTTCCATCGTTTCTTTTTTCTTTTTCCCCATCTTAATCGATCCTTTTTTGTCTCATTTAACCGGTTCATTTTGCAGTGTTGCGCAATCGGTTGTTCCGTATATTTAGTATAGGCATCCCATGTTTTTGTGTCAATATGCACAATTTATAATTTATTTTTTCGTTTTTTAGCAAATATGCCAAACAGAATGTTGTTTATTCCATTTGGCATATCTTTATCACTGCATTTGCGCAATCGGTTGTTCAGTTGATTTTACCTGATTTTTTAAAATCTGTGTCTGTGTTCTTTTTCATTTGTTGCGCTTACTTCTCTCTTTGAGCAAAATTGCACGTTTTACTTGGTCGATTCCTTTAAAACCACCTCATATGGAAGCAATGTTCTTTGTTTTACTTCCAATCCGTCAATCAAATCCAAAAGCGTACGGCAGGTTACCATCCCAAGCTCCTTTGCATCGAATTTCAGTGAGGTAATGGATGGCACATTGTTCTCTAAAACCGTACTGTTATAGAAGGAAGCAACCTTCACGTCCCTTGGTACCTCCTTGTGCTCCATCCGAAGTTTCTTTAACACACGGCTGCAGATTGCATCATCCATGCAAAGAATGCAATCCACCTTTTTTTCTAAAATTTCTTCTACCATCTTATCCACAAGCACACTATTCTCCAGATTCAAATAAAGAAGATTTTCATCCGGTGTCAATCCCATCTTCTGGTAGGCTTCGCGAAATCCCCTTAAACGGCTCTGTGTTACGACATGCCTCTCATCGCCGCCAATCAGTGCAACCTTTTTCAACTGCTTCATCAAAATATAAGACGTCAGTTCACGACAGGCACTTTTATGATTGTGGTCAATCTGCACAACCCCCGGATAGTTGCTGCTGCCGATGGTGACAAACGGAATCTCTTTCGTAGACAAATACTCAATCTGTGCATCCTCTACAAAAGTTCTCATCAAAATGACACCGTCTACCTTGTGGTTGGAAATGATACGCTCCAGCGACGAAATATCATTGTTTTTACAAATCGAAAGTAAGATATCATATTCCATGATGCCGGCAATTTCCTGGATTCCAAAAAGACATTCCTGGAAAAAGGTTAAGTCCACAACATCGTATTCTCCCGGCATCACAACACAGATGTTATATGTCTTGGACTGTGCTAAGCCTTTTGCAATAACATTTGGCTTATAATCATATTTTTCAATATATGCAAGGACTCTCTCTCTTGTCTCTTTTCCGATTCTTCCTTTTCCCGAAATTGCACGGGAAACCGTTGTTTTTGAAACACCCAGTGCATCTGCAACGTCTGCAATGGTAATGTTCTTGTTTTCCTTTTCCATACTCTTTCCCCTTTCGTATGTTCCTTTTGCGCACCAAATTTATCATGTTGCGCATTTTATCTCTATTATTTCTCAAATCTCCTTAAAAATCAATGCCTTCTCTTGTTTTTCTTTGTTTTTGTCACATTTTACCAATATAAATTTTTCCAGGACTGCGCTATAATTTGTTCAGACTCGCACACAAAAACACTTTTATGTGCTTTCTTTTTTCGTAATATCCTGGTTTTTATGTGCAATCGTTTGCGCATATCTTTGTGCAAGTCGTATAAAACAGAATTCCCGCTGGAATGTAGCGGGCATTGCAATAACCTATTGGGAGGAAATAAAATGAATGTAGAGCATTTGCTATTTGGTGCTGCTTACTACGCAGAATACCTGCCATACGAACGTGTGGAACAGGACATGGAAATGATGGAACGCGCCGGCATGAACGTCATCCGAATCGCGGAATCCACCTGGAGCACCTGGGAACCAAAAGAAGGAGAATTTGATTTTTCCAAGTTAAAACAGATGATAGAAACTGCGGCAAAGCATCACTTAAATGTGATTGTCGGAACGCCAACCTACGCGATTCCGACCTGGCTGGTAAAAAAAGATGCTACCATGCTTGCTGTAACCAAAAACGGACAGGAGCTTTACGGGCACCGCCAGAACATGGACATCACCAACCCGACCTATCTAAAATATGCGAAGCGCATGATTGAAAAGCTGCTGGACTTTGTCGTTCCTTATCCGAATGTGATTGGATTCCAGCTAGACAACGAAACCAAGCACTATGGAACTGCCGGGGAACGGGTGCAAAAGATGTTTGTGGAGTCTTTAAAAACGCAGTTCCCGGACATCGATGAATTCAACCGGGAATTCGGTCTTGACTACTGGAGCAACCGCATCAACCGCTGGGAAGACTTTCCCGATGTCCGCGGTACCATCAACCAGAGCCTCTGGACTGAATTTGAAAAGTTCAGACGCGGTCTTGTCACAAACTTTTTCCAGTGGCAGGCAGATATTGTCAATGCAAAAAAACGTCCTGACCAGTTCATCACACATAATTTTGACTTTGAATGGCATGATTTCTCCTATGGCTTACAACCTGAGGTCAACCAGTATGACTCTGTAAAATGCATGACAGTCGCCGGTGCTGATATCTACCATCCATCCCAGGAACATTTGACCGGTGCTGAGATTACGGTCTGTGGAAATATTGCAAGAAGCTTAAAAAAAGACAATTATCTCATTTTAGAGACACAGGCACAGGGAAATACCGAATGGCTTGCCTATCCGGGGCAGCTGCGCCAGCAGGCTTACAGCCATATCGCAAACGGCGCAAACAGCGTGATGTACTGGCATTGGCACTCTCTTCACAACGCAATCGAAAGCTACTGGAAGGGTGTTCTCTCCCATGACTTTTCCGAAAATGCAACTTACCGGGATGTCACCCAAATTGGACACGAATTCCAAAAAATTGGGGACAAAATCAAGAATTTAAAGAAGACCAATTCCATTGCCGTCTTAGTTGACAATGAATCCTTGACCGGGCTTAGTGCTTTTCCGCTGCAAACAACTGGCTCATACAGTTATAACACGGTTTTACGCTGGCTTTGTGACTGTCTGTATCGAAACAACATTGAGTTTGATATGGTTTCTTCCAAAGAAGCTTCTTATTCTAACTACAATTGTCTTATCGTTCCTGCTCTTTACAGCGCAACCGATACCCTTTTGCATACCTTAGATGATTACGTTGCGCAGGGAGGACACCTTGTCACAACCTTTAAGAGCGGCTTTTCGGATGAGCATTTGAAAATCCGTCACGACATGCAGCCTCATATTTTAAACAAATGTCTGGGAATTCACTATGACCAGTTCACTTACCCGGAGCACGTCGGACTCTCTTTCGTCTCCGAAGAAGATGCCGCCGATGCATCTTCTTTTGCCGGCGAAAAAAATACTTCTGACATGGATTCTTGCGTAAAAGAATGGATGGAGCTTGTAACCTGTGACACAGCGGCTCCGGTTGCAACTTATCGCCATCCTGCCTGGAAAGAGTATGCTGCCATCACGAAAAACGAATACGGCAAGGGTTCTTCCCTCTACCTTGGATGCTATTTTGACGCGGATCTGTTAGAAAAAGTATTGATTCCGTATGTAAAAGATGCCATCGTAACGCAATATGCTTTTCCAGTTATCTTAAAACGCGGAAAAAATGACGCTGGAAATGAAGTGCTCTTTTACTTTAACTATTCCTGGGAAAATCAGGAAATTACCTATGAATTTGAAAATGCGACGGATCTTTTCACGGAAAGTCGAATCTCCACCGGAGACAGGTTCACGTTAAAAGCCTGGGATGTTAAAATATTAGAGGTAGGACGTTAATGTAGATGCCATGGATGCAAAAAATTTTGCATGTGCTATGAAAAAGGTTACTAGATATCCGCATAGAAAAAGATGCAGGACTCAAAAAGTCCTGCATCTTTTTTATTCTCATTAGCTGTTTGCTGAATTTATAAGATTGTTGTACTGTGCCTCTGCATCTGTTAAAGTACTTAAATTTGTAACATATCCCTGCGCACTTGATGACAACGAATTGTATGCACTTCTTGCCGCATCAATTCTCGCTTTGCATGCATCATCCGCAGTTACTGTTCCAATCGCACTGATGGCATTGATGGCTGTCTGTGCCTCACTCTGTGCTTTTGCCGCATCTGCTGCTGCCTGCTGAGCTGCTGCTGCATCTGCTGCCGCCTGGTTTGCTGCTGCCTGCTGTGCCGCCTGCTGCTGGGAATAGGAAGTCTCTGCCGCTGTTAAAACATCATAGTTTTTCACGTATCCTTTTCCCTGGTCGGTCAGTGCATCATACTGCTGTCTAGCTGCCGAGATTGCGTTTCCACTGTCAAGTGTTACCGTTCCTATCGCATCGATTGTTTTGGTTACCTCGTAAGCTGCATCCATTGCAAGCCCTTTCTCACTCTCTGTACCCGGCAATTCGTATACCAATACCGGATATCCTGCTGCCACATTTTCAAAGATTGTCTTTGCTGCACTTGCAGGTAAGTTGATACATCCATGGGAACCGCTTCGTTTGTAAATGGTACCACCAAAATCACTTCTCCAGGTTGCATCGTGCATACCAACATTTCCGGCAAACGGCATCCAATAGCTAACCGGTGTTGCATAGCTGGAACCATTTGCATTTCTTCCCTTAAGTGTTGCATTACGCTCTGTGTAAGTAATTCCATAAGCGCCGGTCGGGGAAGCATTTCCACCTGCCAGGCTTCCGGATACAAAATCTGTGTCTATAATAAGCTGTCCGTTTTTGTAAAGGAATAAATGCTGGGCAGTCAGGTTGATTTCCACATAGGAATCACCGTAATCGTTTGCTCCGTGGCTGTTTGCCTTCTGTTTGTAAACCGGCTCACGCTCCACTGCCTTCTTGCCCTTTAAGTCCTCTAAAATCTGGGCTGCTTCACCATCGTTATCAATTTTCCATCCGTATGTACTCTTTGAAATTGTAACAGTCTGACCATAAGAGGTTGCAAGTGTTTCTGCGGAATAGCAGGTATTATACTTGCTTGCAAGGTCTGACACATAAGCTGCGACTGCATCCTCATCCACAGACACTTTCATGTCGTTGCTGATGGATAACCATTTGCTGATGGTAGAGCCATCTAATACCTCACTCTTGTCACCGACATCATAAGTAATCGTAACACCAGCGTAATCGTTTAAGGTTTCTACTAACTTTTTAAAGTCTTTATCGTTCTCATCCAGACTTGGTTTCTCGTAACAATCTGCCTCATCTAAATCCAGTTCTGACGCAAGGTTTACAATTGCATCCTCCACTGCATTCATCAGTTTTTCTTTTTCAATCACAGTACCCTGTTTTGCAGGAACAACCGCAAATCCGTCTTTTGCATTGTAATCGTCAACATAAGCATTTTCCGGTTCTGTCTGGTTCTCTTTCTGCATACAGGAAAGTTTTTCAACTACATCTGTCAATGCATCTTCATCATAGGTTAACATTGTCTCCAACGTGTAAACCGGTTTCTGGAACATCTTTGCAACCCATGCAAAACCATTCTGTTTTTTCAGAAGCTTCTCTACCTCGCCGCCGAAATCCGGTGCAAGGGAAACTGCCTCACCTTCAATGGTTTCTGTCTTGTCGTCTCTTTCCTTTAACGTAAGCGTATAACCGTCCACCTCATTGGAAATCATCTTTTCTACTTTGGCTGCATTCTTTCCGCCTGCTTTTACCCCATTGATGGTTGTGCCAAAACAAAAATGACTCTGAAAATAAATTGCAAATCCAAGGTAAATGACAAGCAGAGCCGCAACAACCGCTGCTGCAATCAAAAACCAACGTTTTTTGTAGAACGGTGCCTTTAACGCATCGCTCTCCTGATTCATTTTTTCCATATTCATCCTCTCTTATCCTTCATTTGTATCATGCTACTCTTATTTTTCGCATTCATAAAAAAGGTAATTTACCTTAACGCTAAAAAACATCTTTTATTATAAAGTTCCTTTTTGCAATGTCAACTTTTTCCTCGAATCTTAATATTTCTGTAAGATTTTCGTTTTATTTTTGTTGTAGTTTTGCACAAAAAGCGTTTTGCCGTTGCATCTATTTATTAAGAAATGAATAATCTTTCTTAAAAAAGATTAAAGATAATTGTTCTTTAAAAATCACTGTGCTATAATTCGAAAAGATGAGAACAGTAAGTTTTTCTTTACAAAAAAGGAAAGGTGACCAAGATGAAAACATTAACACGTAAAAAGGTAAATGAATTCATTGCAAAATACAAACACGGACTTTTATTGTTGTATTTTCTAATCTATCTTCCATGGTTTGGATATCTGGAAGAGAATGTAACAACACATTTTCATGTTATTCATGTGGCACTTGATGATAAAATTCCATTTTGTGAATATTTTATCATTCCATATATGCTCTGGTTTGCCTATGTAGCCTGGGGAGTTGCCTATTTCTTCTTTAAAAATAAAAGCGAATATTACAAGCTGTGCGCATTCCTTTTCACCGGAATGACCATCTTCCTTGTAATTTCTACCGTATACCCGAACGGACATTACCTTCGTCCAACCACTTTTGAACGTGACAACATCTTTGTTCAGGCAGTACAGTGGCTCTACTCCACCGATACCCCTACGAACCTGTTTCCAAGTATTCACGTTTATAATTCCCTTGGAATTAACATGGCAGTCTGGCATAGTGAGAATTTCAAGAAAAATAAACCGGTTCGATATGGTTCCGCAATTCTTTGTATCAGCATCATCTTATCAACCATGTTTTTAAAACAGCACTCCGTTTTTGATGTTGTAACCGGCATTGTTCTTGCAGCCTTTATGTTCTCTTTGGTTTATGCAAGAAGCTGGGCAAATGAACCGGAACATGAATTAGAACGTAATTTACACCAGTATTAATTGAAAAAAAAGGAGTTATCGCAAAAGCATTCGCAGTGTGATAACTCCTTTTTCTATATCCAATTTTTATACAGAACTTTTCGAAAAACCTTTTCTTACGCTTCTAACTGTTCTATCTCTTCCATCCAAAGACTTGCACAGGCATCCGAAGGCATTCTCAAATCACCTCTTGGCGATACCGCAACCGTTCCGACTTTTGGTCCATCCGGGAGGCAGGAACGTTTAAACTGCTGCATGAAAAATCTTCTGCAAAATGTTTTGAGCCATTTTAAAATTACATCATTGCCATAAGTTCCGGCAAACGCAATTTTTGCAAGGCGGTAAATTTTCGCCGGGGAATAGCCAAAACGAAGCAGATAATATAAGTAGAAATCATGCAGTTCGTAAGGTCCTACGATATCCTCTGTCTTCTGGGAAATCTTGCCGTCCGTCGGTGGTAACAGCTCCGGTGATACCGGTGTATCCAGGACATCTAACAATACTTCCTCTAATTTTTTCTCGTTGCAGGTGTCTGCATAAAACTGTACCAGATGACGAACCAGCGTCTTTGGCACGGAACAGTTTACCGCATACATGGACATGTGATCTCCGTTGTAGGTTGCCCATCCAAGTGCAAGCTCCGACATGTCACCGGTTCCGATTACCATTCCATTTTCTTTATTTGCAATATCCATCAAAATCTGGGTACGTTCTCTCGCCTGTCCATTCTCATAGGTCACATCATGAACCGACGGGTCCTGACCAATATCACGGAAATGAATATTGACGGCATCTTTAATATCTACCTCAATAAAATCACATCCAAGGCATTTGATTAAGTTCACCGCATTGTCATAGGTACGGTCCGTCGTTCCAAAACCAGGCATCGTCACTGCCTTGATGTTCTTATGATCCATTCCAAGCAAATCAAACGCTCTTACTGTAACAAGAAGTGCCAGTGTCGAATCCAGTCCGCCGGAGATTCCAACTACAGCTGTCTTACAATGCGTATGCTCCAGTCTCTTTTTTAATCCCATCGACTGAATCATTAAAATTTCATCGCAGCGCTTCTGTCTGTCCGCCTGGCTGCTTGGTACAAACGGTGCCGGGTCAACATATCTTGTAAGTTTCGTCTCTTCTATCTCTAACGAAAATCCTACCTTACAATAGGAATCATCCCTTGTCTCATACGTTGACATTCTGCGGCGCTCCGCATTTAATTTTAAAATATCAAATTCCGAATAAATCGTCTCATTGACAAAACGTGCTGCTTTCTTTAGGATTCTTCCATCCTCTGCAATGATGTTGTGACCGGAATATACGACATCCTGCGTCGATTCTCCATCACCGGCACTCGCATAAACGTAACCACATAAAAGTCTCGCAGACTGCCCTGCAATCAGCTCCTCGCGGTATAAATCTTTTCCGGTCGTCTCATCAGATGCAGAAAGGTTCACAATCACATTTGCTCCATTTAAGGCATGACGGATACTTGGCGGCTCCGGTGTCCACACGTCCTCACAGATTTCGGCTGCCACGCGAAGTTCCGGCATCTGTCTGCAGTAGAACATAAGGTTGGTTCCCATTGGAACGGACAAGTTTTCCCTTAACGGTACCTCTACGACCTGTTCCATTCCCCTTGTAAAATGTCTTGCCTCGTAGAACTCGTTGTAATTTGGAAGGTAGGTCTTTGGCACAAATCCAAGTATTTTTCCATGGTTAAGTGCCGCTGCCACGTTATAAAGCTTCCCATTGTATTCCAGTGGCATACCCACAAAAATCAGTGCGTCCACAAACGATGTCATATCCGTCAATTCGAACAGTTGTTCTTTTACAGAACGAAGCAGTAACTCCTGTAAAAACAGGTCATTACAGGTATAACCACTTAGACAAAGTTCTGGCAAAACAATGATTTTTGCTCCGTTTTCTTCCGCTTCTTTGATATGGTAAAAAAGGAGTCTTGCGTTCTCTTTTACATCTGCGACACCGATTTTAGGCGTAACTGCCGCAACTTTTACAAATCCCTGTCTCACTTTTGAATCTCCTTTAATTCATCAATTCCAAATTTGTATGCTGTGTTGCAGAACTGGCATTTTACCTCGATTTCTTCTCCATCGTTGATGATGTCCTGCAAATCTTTCTTGCTGATACTTGCAAGGGCTTTTGAGACACGCTCTTTGGAACAGTCACATTTGAACTCTGCCGGCATTTTTTCGGTAATGGTTACTCCGAACTCACCTAAAATCTCTTCTAAGATTCCCTCTGGTGTCAGTCCATTCTCTAACATCTGGGTAACAGAATCGATGGTTTTAATCTTTTCTTCTAACTTTTCAATCACTTCCTCGCTGGTAAAAGGCATCAGCTGGATAATAAAACCACCTGCCTGCTCCACCGTATTGTCTTTGTTCATCAATACGCCAAGACCAACGGCTGATGGAATCTGCTCGGAAGTTGCAAAATAATAGGTCAAATCCTCTGCAATCTCTCCGGTCTGTAATACGGTCTGTCCTACGTATGGCTCTTTTAATCCCATATCCTTGATAACGCTAAGCACGCCCATGTCAAGCGCACCGCCAACGTTTAATTTGCCCTGCGCATTCGGCGGCAGGTCAACGTCCGGGGTTACGGCATAACCTTTGACATGACCTGCTGCATCTGCTGTCACCGTAAGTCCTTTTGCAGGACCGCTGCACTGAATCTGAATGGTTAAAAGGTCTTTTTCCCCCTTCATCATCGTTCCCATCATCGCACCTGCAGAAAGAAGTCTTCCAAGCGCTGCTGTCATAATCGGACTTGTATTGTGATGCTGTCTCGCTGTCTCCACTAAATCTTTTGATGTGATTGCAAATGCACGGATTGCATCATCCGCTGCTGTTGCTCTAACAATATAATCTGCCATTATTTTCCATTCTCCTTTGCTATTACATAAATTCGTTCACTGTCTTCTTTTACAGCATCTCTCGTAAAGGCGTCGTACGCAGTCACAAACTCCATACCGGCCTTTTCTAATAATTCTTTCACTTTTTCCAGCGTATATGCCTTCTGGAAATGTGTTTCTTCATATTTACGGTAAAGATTGTCTTTTTCCTTAATAAAAAGAGTCAGATCGTATTCATTTATCTGTTCCTCTTCCTCATAATAATTATCCCAGATAAAACTTCCCTCTTCACGGTTCTCACTGATGGTTGTCTCACCTAACAGCTCTTTGTACTTGTATACCGTATTCAGATCGAAAATAAAAAGTCCCTTCGGGTCTAGATAGTTGTTCACCAGCCGGAACACCTGAAGCAAATCTTCTTCCTCCGTGATATAATTCATGGAATCACAGACACTGACAACTGCCCTTACGGTTCCATAAAGTTCAAATTCTCTCATATCCTGCAGCAGATATAAAATATTAGAACCTTCCTCCTGATGCTCTCTTGCAATCTCAAGCATTTCCTCGGAATAATCGATTCCTATCATATCATATCCGGCATCCTCTAAAAGTCTGGTAAGCTTTCCTGTCCCACAGCCCAAATCCAACACCAGACCATCTTCTATTTTGTATTCTTTCAGCAGGCTCTTGATGTATTCACACCATTCCTCGTACGGAACATTGTCCATGAACAAATCATACACCTGTGCAAAGCTTGTATATGCTTCCAATTGATTCTCCTTTGCGCCTGTTCTTTCTTATGTAATACTAACAACTTTCGTTCCGAAAAGCAAGCTTGCTAATAAAGTTCGCTTGAATATTTTTCGTACAACCTTTATACTAAATTTATGCGAAAAATTGTTTTTTGACCATTCGCTTATTACCTGCATGATTTTACAACGGTCGTAACTACATTCGTAAATATATATTTTTGATAAAGGTTTTTGCATGATAGAAAATTACGAACACTATATCACCAAAAATATTAAGGCTTTATACAAAAGGCGGCTTGTCTACCCGATTGTCTATGTCATTACACTTTTGATTCTGTGGATTTATTTTTCATTGTCAGATTTGCTTTTTCCTGTTACGGTTTCGGACTCTTCTGACTTATCCACCGCGTATGAAAAAAATATCCAATATGTCCACACCACTGTGAACGATTTGCAGTTTACGGGGTATACCCAGACAAAATATGGTCGTACCACAGGATATTATTACTATACCAAAAGCGAGGATGGCTGTCTGATTGTCCTGTTATCCCCTACCACCTGTGAGCAGGGACTTCCATCCATGGAATCCGTCACACTCACCGGAAAGCTTGCAAAAAAAGATACGGCTTTTGCCACTTTGTTGGAAAACCTGTCCTCGGACTTAGACTGGACAAACCAGGGCATCACCAGTAAAGTTTCTCCTTACTATCTAAGCCAGCCAGGCTATCACAAGGGAGCGAACATTTTCCTGTTTGGTGTTATCTTTTTAACAGGCGGCTACGCACTTTTATGTATTGTACTGTTTATCCTGTTCATTAACGTCCCGTTTTTATCGCCTCCTTGCCAGGATCTCGCCTTGTTTGGTCATCCTAAGGAATTGTTAGCTCAGGCAGAAGAAGAGCTTGCAACGCTGCCACAGCTTGCGACAGAGGATATGTTTATTACCGAGCATTACTTTATTGAAACATCGAAGTACGGAACTGCGATTGTGCCAATTGACCAGATTATCTGGATTTACAAGTATTCAACCTTGCATCAGTTCTTCTGGTATCACTTTAGCATTTCCTATACGCTTCATATCTCAGCAAACAAGCACCTATACATCCGCTGTCCAAAGAATATCAAATCTGACATCGATGGTATCATGGACTACCTTGCCGAGGCAAACCACAATATTTTAGTCGGATTTAATGAAAAGAACCGCTTGAAAGTTCAGGAGATTCAGGGAACGCCGATGCATTTTGAAAAGATTATTGCATTTTTGAAAAAGAGAATTTAAAAACAGGGTATCGCATGATGCGATACCCTGTTTTCTTACGTTCTATGTAACTTACCATTTTAAATCTACAATCAATCCTGTTGGATTTGTGTAATGTAACAATGTACTGTAATCAAATACATCATCGTAGCAGAATCCATATGCATATCCGTTGATACTATGGTCATGCCAGAATTTTGCGTAATAGTTGCTTGGCGCCTGCTGATAGAAATACTTTGCATCTGACCACTGTTCCGGGTGCAATGCCACACCACGGTTCAGTGCTGCACACAACTGTGCTTCCACTACTTTTTCCATGGAAGTTCCAGAATCTAAGGTTCCTTTTCCTTCTAAGACATCCTGTGTGGTAGGTTTGTGCACTACAATATCACTTGCTCCGCCATCCTTGCTAAAAATCATATCATCGCCTACAACGTGTCCACGAAACTCTCCAGCTTCACACTGAAATACCAAATCTTTTGTGCGATAGGTATTCCATACTTCCTCAATGTAGGTATCAAAATAATTTCCGTTTGCCTGGCCTTTATTAAAGCTTCCTTTACATGGTGCCACAATCCGGTACTGGTTGCTTAACCCCTTAAATTCCTCCGGCACTTCTGATGCAAACGCACTGTAAATTTCATCCCTTGTTCCGATATCACCGACTGTTTTGTCATAAACATCGGCATCACCCGGTACGCGGTCATAACCGCCTTCCCCGAACAAACGGGTCACGACCGGAAAACAGAAGTTATCTACACGGGTTGTGTTGCCCCAGTACTCACCATTTTTCAATGTAAACTCAATAAACTCAAAATAGACATCCTGGTTTGGATCTCCCGGATTGTTTAAATCAGGACCTGCGAATCCCATATTTCCATTTGCATCCTGATTAATGGTAACATAAACCGGAGAACCATAACTTAGATACATTCTTCCTGAGACAATGTTCGGCAGCGATACCCAGTTAGCTTCCTCTAACGTGTAAAAAATATCTGCACACATGCGGTCACCTTTTGCTATCGTATTTAACGCTGTGGTTGCCTCAATCAGGTTTCCATTTTTATCGACATAACAAAGCTTTCCTGTCTCTGGATGATATCCCACAATAAGCCAGTAAATCTCACTGTCGCTGAATTTTCCGTTTGTCTTATTATTAAGCTGTAAGGTCATGGCTCCGTCACCTGTCGGAACATTTGGAAGTTCCCCGGTCGAGCCGTTTCCCGTTGAACCGCTTCCCGTTGAGCCGCTTCCGGTTCCTTTCTTAACGGTTCCATATACGCCCATTTCAAAAAGGGAATAACCATAAGGCAGGGCTCTTTCTTTTCCCTGAATCTTCACATAACGTGCTTCTACATGATTGAGTGAAATTTCTTCCATGCCGCCAGCCCCGTTTTCCTGCTTTTTGACGGTCTTGTACTGTTTTCCATCTGTAGATACCTGGATTTCGTATTTCTTACCATAAGCTGCTTCCCAGTTCAGTCTCACTTCACTGATGTCGCAGACCTGCTCTAAATCGATAATTGCCCACGCATCATCCGCGAAATTAGAAGACCACCTGGTATCTGTATTAGAATCTACCAGATTTGCAGCCACACAGTCATTATTTTCTTCACCTGAAACCATTACCGGTTTTCCTGCTGCAAGATTGATGAGCGTATCCGGAGTTTCCGGTGTCGAAAGGTCTGGTGTCGAAGGATCTGGAGTGGAAGGCTCCGGGTTTGTCGTTCCGCCCTGATTTTCATCACTCTTTTCCGGTAACACAAAGGTTTCCCATGGACTGTCAAGTGCACCACTTCCCGGATTGTAAGTAAAGAAATATTCAATCTTATCACCCGTGGAAAGTCCATCTAATGAATATGTATAATTTCCCTTTCCATCTGACTTCATTGCAACATTTACCTGTCCACCATCATTTACTTTATAATGAAGGTCTGCAAAAGTTGCTCCGTTTACATAAAATTCTACCGTTCCATCTGTTCTTTTTAATCCACATACGCTGTCCCCTCTTTTGTTTATGATAGAGGAAGATGGTGTATCCGGCGTATCCGGTGTCTCTGGTTTATCCGGTGTTTCTGGTTTATCTGGCTCTTCCGGTGTCTCTTTTGTGTTATTGGTATAAGTACTGTTTGCATTTTCCGAGTCCTGATATACACGCACATAGTCTACCTTCATATTCGCTGGAATATCTCCCTCAAGTGGAGTCACACCATTGTCAAACCAGCCGCCTACTGCAAGGTTCATGACAATATAAAATTCCTGATCAAAAGGTGCTCCTGATGTCTCTCCTCCTGCACTGGTGAACCACTTGTCACTGCTGATTGCAGAATAACAGGTACCGTCCACATACCATTTAATCATATCCTGCTCCCAGACTACACTGTATACATGCCAGTCTGTCATATCGGTTCCATCCGGGAACGTATACACATTACTCAGGTTCGTGTTTGCCGGGGATACCCCTCCAAAATGAATGGTTCCATACACATTACCCGGATATCTTCCTTTTGCTTCCATAACATCTAATTCACCCGATGCTGCCCATGTTCCATAAGTATCATCATTCGGAAGCATCCAAAGAGCCGGCCATACGCCCTGACCTTTTGGAAGTTTTGCACGGAAATCGATTCTTCCGTACTTGAATGTAAATTTGTCTTTTGATGTTATTTTTCCAGAGGAATACTGTGCTGTACGATTTGGGTCAATCTCTGGAAATGTTTTTTGCTCCTCGTAAGCAGTAAGATTTAAAGAACCATCTTTGACTGCAACATTTTTCTCATCTTCTGTATAGTACTCTAACTCTGCATTTCCCCAGCCCCAGGTATTTGGATCATCGTTGATATAATATCCGGTAGCATAGTTCCATGCACTTGTATTTAATTTGCTGCCTTTGAATTCCTCGCCCCAGATATAGTTCCAGCCATCAATCTGTGCGTCCTCGGATGTTCCTAATTCCAAAGGCTGGAAGTTTTTCGGGTCCGGTCTTGGTGCATCTGGATTTCCTACAAAATTGTAATATACATAGTTATCTCCAATTGCTCCTCCATTTTGTCCATTGGTCGGATATCCGATTCGTAACTGCATATTCTCCTGGATTGGCTGGAACCATAGTCCGTAAATGCCATCTACCCAGTAACCCCACTGATTTTTATCATTGACATCGCTGTAACCATTTCCTTGGTAAATAAATCCGCTCTGATTAAAATCTGCCAGATTTACCCATGTGCCATTCTTGTATACTTCATACACAAAGTTTCCAAGTTCGGACTGTACCGGATAGGTTCCATCAATATAGGGAAGCGGCATTCCGATTGCACCAGACTTATCAGCCGTATAAGTGGACTGCTCTGCTGTTAACTTATTCTCTGTTCTGACAGGCTCACTATACTTGATTGTGTAATCTAAATAGACCTGTGGCGAAGACTTTGACTCTAACCTTACTTTTGTCGTCTCTTTTACGGTAAGCCAGTATCCGCCGTCTCCATCCCAGAACTGACCAAAGTTCTGATCGTAAATCCAGCCACTTTCTGCATTGTTGTCGATATCAATCCATGCATTCTGTTCGTTGGACCATACCGATACTTTCAAATCTTTTGCTACCTGTTCATACTTGATACTACTATTTCCATTAAAAACCGGATAGGTAAAACCTGCACTTCCGGTTACTCCCGCATCAATCTCTGGTCCTTGTGTCGGTGCCATCGATATGATGACTGTCTGGTCTAACTTATCAAATTCCAAGGTATACTCTAACGTAACTCCTGGATTTGCCTTCGATGCTAATTGTAAATATGTCGTCTCGGATACTTTAAACCAATATCCGCTGAACCCGCTGTCGTTCCAGTGTCCCCAGTTATTGTTGTAAACAAAACGGTCCACTGTATCAATATCTTTCCAGGTTCCATCCACTTTTACATTTAGCTGTAAATCTCCTGCAACATCCGAAAAGGATGCAGCTCCGCCATTAAATACTGGCATCACAAAACCATAACTGGCATTCTCAACCCCAGAGCCAGTTAAAACCGGGCCATCACTGCTAGAGTAATAACTCATGGATGTAATTGTCACTCCGCTCGCTGCCCTTACAATTGTTTCTGTTGGCATGATTAATTCAATCACCATGGCAAACAGCAATACTATTCCCAATGCTCTTTTCCATTTTTTTGAACTTTTTGCCCCCAATTTTTGTAACATAAATCTCCTCCTTTTATAAATTTTTTTAGACTGGGAACTCAGTCTTTTTTCATTATATAATTCTGCATTTTTGAAAGAAGTATTTATTTTTTACCATGGTGTTCTTTTTTTGTTTTTTGCAAAAAAATATCGCCAGCCATAATATGACTGACGATAACGTTTCTTTTTTCTATTGTTTTCTTAGGAGAATAAATTCTTAAAGAAATCTCCAATCTTTGTAAATACATTTGAGAAGAAATTACCAATGCTCTGGAACACACCGGAGACATCTGTATTTCCACCCTTAAAGGAATTGTACAAAGAGGATGCATAATCTGCAAGCTTGTTTAAATCCACGCCGGATGCAATCAGTTTTAAGACAAAGTCAACAATCTGCTGTCTGTCTTCATCGGATAAGGTTACACCATATTTTTCACATGCCTGGTCGATGGCATCGTTGATACTTGCCTCATCTTTGATATCATTTTGTGCAATCAGAGTCTTTACATAGGCGATGAACTCTTCTACCTGTTCGTTGGTAAGTCCATCGAGGGAATCCTCTAACTGACCTGTGATAACAAGCTCGTTTAATGCGGTATCGACTACATCATCCTGAATCGTCTCACCTGTCATTTCCGTATATGCTTTAAAAATTCCAACCAAGGCTGCGGTACCGGAAAGATTGCATGGACCTGCTACGATAATATCTGCATCTGTGATTCCTGCTGTTGTAAGCGCATTCTTATACATACCAACGGTACAGTAATTGATATTATTGGTAGAAACATTCAGTCCGTTTCCTTTGTCTCTTTGCACAATTACAACAGAAGAAAGTGATTTGGTTCCGATTGCGCTAGAGGAAATATACTGATCCAGATACTGGTGTTCTTCCTGGTTTGTCACAGTCACAACATCATACTGATCTAATGCTGCAGGGTCAATTCCCATCAAAGAAAGTACGGTATTCTTCTGCGCCTCTGTCAAATCTGCGCCAAGTGCAAGATAAGGTTTGTCATTTTTCTTAATCTCAACCTTGTCACCTTCGCCAGTCTCCGTAGAAGCGTTCTGTGCCTCTGTCTCGGTGGATTTTGAGGAGCTATCGTCTGTGGAAATATTTCCTTCTACCTTGGAACTATCGTCCGTAGAAACATTTCCCTCCACTTTGGAGTTGTCTGTTGTCTTCTGATTCTCATCTGTTGTTTCAGAAGAAGCTGCATCTGTTGTGGTATCATCTGCTGCATCACTTGATGTTGCAGCGTCTGTTGTTGTCTCACTTGTAGCTGCCTCCGTCGTATCAGATGTATCTGTATCTTTTGCAAACACACCGACTGTTGATGTCATTACAATTGTAGTTGTAAGTAAAAGACTTACCCATTTTTTTAAATTCTTCATTTCAATCTCCATTCCTGTGTGTGAAAAATGTGTCACACCAACTTCATTTTCAGGCAACCTGCCACAAAGATGTTCCTTAGGTGTCAATTCGAACCATCATCCACGCTAAGATATCTTCAAAAACCTGCTGTCTGTCCGGCTCATTCAAAATCTCATGACGGTCGTTCTCATAGAGCTTCCATGTAATATCACAAGAACCTGCTTCTTTAAACATGTTGTACACTCTTTTTACGCCTTCGCCCATATCACCAACCGGATCCTCTGCTCCTGACACTAAAAACAGTGGAAGTTTTGCCGAAACTTTCTTCACATTCTCCATCTGGTTATCAAACAAAACAGCTTCCATCAGTCCCTTGTATCCATTTACCGTAAAAAGGAACGTACATCTCGGGTCCCCGTAATACTTCTTTACATCCGCCTCATTTTTAGACAACCAGCTGTTGCTATAATCTTTTCCTGTTAAATCATATCTATGATATGGTTTGCTGTAAGAAAGCTGCTGCAGCAATTTACTTCTATGATGCCATCCACAGAATTTTGCAAGTATATTGCACACTTTAAGACCTAATTTGGTAGTGTTATCCGGAACACTTCCGGTTCCCATGATAATCGCACCTCTTAAGTTCTCATGATGAAATGCTAAATATTTTCGAAGCATGTAAGAGCCCATACTGTGTCCTAACATAAAATATGGAACACCTTCGTTCTCTTTTTGAATCCGCTCACGGAGCTGATGCATATCCGCAACCAAAGTATCGCTTGGATTCTCCTCGCAGAAAAATCCCCAGTCCGCTTCACTTTGAATCGACTTGCCGTGGCCTAAATGATCATGACCGACCACCATAAATCCTTTCTGTGTCAGGAACTGTGCAAACTCTTCATAGCGTTCTATGTACTCAATCATTCCGTGTGTAATCTGTAAAATTGCACGGTATTCCCCTGATTCTGGAATCCATTTCACTGCATGGATGTTGGTTTTTCCATCTTTTGATAAAAATGAAAACTCTTCCTTTGTTGCCATAATTATTCCTCCTTATGAATCCTTATCATTCCCCACTCCCTCTATTGTAACAGAATTCATGACCTCTTTGCAAATATTCTCTAATTCTTCGCAGCATTCTCTTTGATCCATGAACTCTTCTCCGATTCCTTCCATCTGAAGTAAAATCGATTCCTGTCTGTCAATCGTCTCCTTTTCTTTTTCTAAGAAAGAAGCTGTCGCATCGAGTGCATCCTGCAGGTAGGCAGTCTTTAGATGTCCGCCCTCTTGTTTGTAATGGTCTACTTCAACCATGCTCTCCTTTAATACACGTCCCATTGCAACATTGTTATCGCGCAGTAAGGTATTTAAGTGTTTCACCTGCTCCTCAAGCTCTTGATTCTTCTCCTGTGCAGCCTTTAATTGCGCTACAATTGTAGTTGCAGTCTCTTCGTACTGATTGGAAAAGGAACGGATTTCCTCGGCTGCATCTACAAACTTTCTTCCGCTCTCACCCATTCTGCCTGCCTCAATCGCTGCATTTAAGGACAGAACACTCATATTTTTGGCATACTCAAGCATTTTCTCTGTCGCCTGCTTTATCGTCTCCTGCTGATTTCGATTGGAAAGCACATAATCCGTTAAATATTTCGCCGGTGTTGTAAAGTGTTTGTTCTGCTCCACAATTTCCTGGATTTCATCGCGCTGTGCGCTCATTTTTTCCACAAAAAGTTCCTGCTCTTTGTTTGCCTTCTGCAAAATACCAAGCGCCTCATTTAAATCATCGGATAACTTTTTTGCCTCGGAACAATTCTGTTCGGATGTCTCCTTAACCACTTTTACATGGGAAACCACCTCTGTCAATTCCGTATCCATCTGTGCGCGTGATGCTGTCATTCTTGCAAAATGTTCTACCACGTCATCCTGCTTCTTTGCTACAAGCTCTACCGCCTGTTGTTTCTGCTGTAACTGCTGCTTTACCTCTTGCAGCTCTGCTGCTATTGCTTTGTCTTTTTTTGTGCCAAACATGAAAAACCTCCTGCTACTGATAATTTTTAATCACTGCCTGAACGGTCTTAACACCCTTATATTCATTCAGATTTGCCTGGTAAACCATTGACATCCGTATCGGATTCTCTCTTCCTTGCAGTGCCTTCTTCCAACTCTCTTCCCCATATTTTACCACATAATGGTGGATAAAGTCTTCTATATCCTCAAAATATACCGCAGAAATTCGTTCCCCAGATTCCGACATTAAATTCAGCCGTAATACTTTTTTGGTGGTTCCCAAAATCATTGCCTTTGTAATTGCTACATTCCGCTCTGCAAAAAGTGGTTTCGTATTCCCTTTTCCAAAAGGTTCTAACCGTTCTATCTCATGAACGAGATGCTCGGAAAGATAGGAAAACGGAAGCTGCATATCGATTCTAACTTTTTGCACCATATCCTCCTCCTTAAGAGGCGAAAGTTCGTTGATTCTTTTCCGGAAAGCATCCACATCCTCCTCTTTCATGGAAAGACCTGCCGCCATCGGGTGACCTCCGAATTTTGTAAAAAATTCCTGGCACTTGCACATCTCTTCGTACATCGAATATTCTTCGATGGAACGCCCGGAACCTTTGACGCCGTCAGCACTTCTTGTTAAAACAAACACGGGCTTGTGAAAACTTTCACGAATCCGCCCTGCTATGATTCCCGCCAAACTCTCATGCACATCCGGCAAAAACAGTACCAGCACGGTATCGCGCGCATTTTCTTTTTCCACCTGGCATTTTGCCTCTTCTACCCCTTGTTCTGTCATTTCTTTTCTCTGGGTATTCAGTTCTACCAGCTCTGCTGCTAACAATGCTGCCTTTGCAGCGTCCTCCTGCTTAAAAAGCTCTAACGAGCGCTTCGCCGTATCAATTCTTCCGCTTGCATTGACACATGGTCCAAGCACAAACCCGATGTGATATGCCGTAATATCCTCTGGATTTAATTTGTTTCGCAAAATCAAAGCCCGCATGCCCATATTCTGTGTGTGATGGATTCGCTTCAATCCTTCTTTTACCAGAATCCGGTTCTCATCCACCAAATCCATGACATCGCCTACGGTAGCAAAGCCAACATGCTCTAAAAAGCAGTCACATTCACTCACATCAAATCCCATCTTTTCATATAAAACCTGCATCGTCTTCCACGCCACTGCTGCCCCGCAAAGCTTATCGAACGGATAGTTACAGTCTGGCTGCTTTGGATTGACAATCGCATCCGCCTGACTTTTCTTATAGACTCTTCCCTGCTTTGTCTCCTCATACGGAATATCGTGGTGGTCCGTCACTAAAACAGTCATGCCAAGGGATTTTGCATACGCAATCTCACTGATTGCCGAGATACCGTTATCACAGGTTAAAATCGTATCAATTCCGTCCTCGTATGCCTCTTTTATGAGGTTCTCATTTAAACCATACCCATCCGTCAGACGCTCCGGCAACTTGGTTGAAACCTCCGCTCCACAGCGTTTTAGGGATTTCCACAAAATATAGGTTGACATAACACCATCCGTGTCGTAATCGCCGATAATCCTGATTTTTGCATGACTCTCTATTTTTTCTATTAAAATATCCGTAAGCTTTTCCACATCTTTGAAAAGATGCGGGTCATACAAATCTTTTCTGGAGCCGTTCAAATATTTTTCAATCTCTGCATCGCCCTTAATCTCGCGGTTTCGTATCAGACGTGCCAGAACAGGGCTAATCTGGAAACGCTCTCCGATTCCGTTAAAATCTGCGCCTTTCTTTAGCACAAACCATTTTTCCATCTATCTTAATCTCCATTCTCATATCGTACTTCTTTTAACAGCAAGCCCTGTGGTGGTGCAGTATAACCGGCAAATTCCCTGTTTTTTCCGTCCAGAATCTTTGGAATCTCTTCCACTTCACGCCGGTTACTTCCAATCTCAATCAAAGTTCCTGTCAGAATCCTTATCATATTTTGTAAAAATCCGTTTCCGGTATAAGATATGACAATATCGTCTTTTTCTTTTTCCACCTGAATCTGATAAATTGTGCGCACAGTCGACTTTTTCATCTTCTTATTTCCACAAAAAGATGCGAAATCATGCGTTCCCGTCAAAAGTGCTGCCGCCTTTTTCATGCGGTCTATATCCAGTTTTTCCTCATACTGGTAACTGAATCTTCGTCCAAACACGTCGGGGATTTTGCTGTTATGTATTCTGTATACATACGTTTTCTCTATCGCCTGATAGCGGCTATGGAAACGCTCGTCCACCTCCTCAATGGAAATGACTGCTATGTCCTCCGGCAGATACTGATTCAGGGTAGCAAAAATCTCATCCTTTGACCAATGTTCCTCTAACTTGAAGTTTGCGACCTGCCCTGCGGCATGCACGCCTGCGTCTGTTCTCCCGGAGCCAATCACCTCAACCACATGACCTGCCATGTTCGATAACACATGCTCTAATTTTCCCTGAATCGTGGCATCTGTCGACTTCTGCCCCTGCCAGCCTTTATAACGTGTTCCATCATACTGTATGATAATCTTGTAATTTTTCATCTTAATCGCATTGCCTTTCTACACAAATCAAAAAGTGCTGTTTCCACAACGTCACAGCACTTTTTGATTCTTCCTGTCTTCTATTTTACCACAATTTTTCCTAGAAACCAACACTTTAACCATCCTTGATTCCAAGCGGCTTTTTCCATAACCAAAATGTATAAAAACTGCGTTATGCAATCAAACCAGCTCGGCAATTCTAGAAACCGCAACGTAGATTTCCGATATTTTATACCAGGTACGGTAATCGACAATTCCTGTTACCGGGAGACCAAAAATCGACTGGAACTTTTCAACCGCCTGCTTGGTTGCCTGCCCGAAAATGCCATCCGGTGTAATCCTTGGAATTGCCGGATAAGACTGGGAAATCCGCAAAAGCTGTTCCTGCATCTGGCGCACCTTATCCCCGGTAGAGCCCACCATAAGGTCTACCCTTGGCCACGAGGACGGAATTCCTGATATTTCCTCCGCCACATTGATAAAAATACTGTTTCCATAATAGTAGCGCAGAATCTCAATCGCAGAATAATTCTGGTCACCTAAATATTTGCTGCCCCACTGGCTTAACCAGTTACTGCAGGTGACACGCTGCCCGTCACAGTACTGTGTTAAGATTGGCTGGCTTACATTCGGTCTGGACAGATAATTTTCGAACATCTCATCGACAATGTCTGAGATACGGTCGAAAATATTTCTTCCAAACGACCACTTCTGGTCGTATGCCGTCGAGGAGGTAATCGTAAAATTATAACCTTTGTTCCGGTACCACTCCGTGTATACACGATTCATGGTAAACGACATAATTGCTAAAATGTTGGCACGCAGTGTCGCATCCGGCCATGTCGCATAAATCTCACTGGATGCCACATTTTTGATGTAATCTTTATAGCGGACATAATAATCCATCGCAGTTGAATCACCTGGTGCACCGTCATGGACAATCACATACTCCGGCACAACAACCCTGCTTAAAACTATCTCCCCCGACTCTGCAATCGGCTTAATTTCAGATTCTGCAATCTTTGCCGGATAATCTCCAAACAGGGTATTTACCGGTATCACAATGGTATCAATCGGGTTTCCCGGTGCATTTTCCTCCTGCAGCCTTACCTTCTGCAATGCGGTCTCGTCAGAAAAGATTTCAATACCGCTAACAGTAATCGGGCGATATCCTTCAGCAGTGACACGCACCGTGTACTGTGAGAATGGTTGTGTTTCTGATGGCTCCATCGAGTATTCAAGTGGAGGCGCAGCAAGGTCCAGCAACTCTGTCTGTCCTGATTCATTCGTGTTCACTTCCTCTATATTTTGTTCTGGGTCTCCGGAGTAAGACAACTCCACTTTTGCATTCTTAATCGGGGTCTGATTCACAGATGTCACAACGTCAACCTGCAGTCTTCCCTTGTCTATATTCTCGTTTTGCATCCCTTTTAGATTCTGCATGTTACTCTCACCTAATCTCATTCGGTATAGTTTATGCAACATAAAAAAAAGTGATAACCTTTTCCCTAAAGTTACCACTTTTCCTTCTTATCTAACTACATTTTTAAATGCATCTGAATCGTCTCAAACAAAAGCGTCGGGTCAATTGGCTTTGTCAAAAAATCTGACATTCCCGCATCAAATGCCTTTCTCTTATCTTCTTCAAATGCGTTTGCAGTCAATGCAATAATCGGAAGATCTTTTACATCCGCCCGCTTCATTGCACGGATTTTTCTTGTCGCCTCTAGTCCATCCATAAGCGGCATCCTGACATCCATTAAGACAACATCGAATGCAAACGGCTCACTCTTTTCCATCATTTCCACCGCTTCTTTTCCATTGACGGCCTTTTTCACCTGGATTCCCTTGCTTTTTAAAAGACGCTCTAGAATCATCATATTTAAGGAATTATCCTCCACGACGAGCGCATGGCATTTCTGGTAAGATACGGTTTCATCGAGTCTTACCATCTTTCTCTTCTTTTGACAAATCTGCTCCTTAGTCGCAAACGGAAGGACAAGATGAATACGAACCGTCGTTCCCTTATCAAGCTCACTTTCAATCGAAATTATACCGTCCATCAGGTAGATGATATTTTTTACAATGGCAAGTCCCAATCCGGTTCCGTTATAGGCTCCACCTATATCATTTTCCCGCTCAAATGGAAGCATCATTTTCTTCTGGAATTCTTCACTCATTCCACATCCGGTATCCTGAATCACAAAATTGCACGCAATATAGTCTTCTGTCGCGCTTCCATATTCCTCTTTATAGACAACCGTTCCACCTTTTGGCGTATATTTTACCGCATTGGATAGAATATTGAAAAAGATTTGGTTAAACCGGATCTTATCGACATAAAACGGCGCGATATGCGCTCCTTTTTGCATGATAAACTCAAGTCCTTTTTGCTGACAGAGCGGTTTGAAAATACATTCAATATAATTCCAGTATTCCTCCTGCTCGTACACCTCAGGATGAAGTTCTAACTTTCCATTTTCAATACGGGACATATCCAAAATATCGTTGATAAGCCCCATTAAAAAATCGCTTGCTGTCTCGATTTTTTGCAAATCATCTAAGACATCGCCCTCGCTTGCCCCGGTGTAGTCCTCTCTTGCAATTCGTGTCATATTGACAATCGCATTCATCGGTGTACGAATGTCATGGCTCATATCCGACAAAAACTGTGTCTTTGCCTGGTTTGCATTCTGTGCCTTTTTCTGCTCCTCAATGTCAATGCAATTACACATGTATTTTCTTTTCACAGATGTCATCTCGGAAAGATAAATGCTTCCTAGCACCCAGACATTTGTGCCATCTTTTCTTTTGATGCAAACCTCACATTTTCCTTCGTCCCCGACCTTCTGCAAGGAATCAATCATCGTCCTGATTTTGTTCGCATCGACAAAAATATCCTCTAGCCGCCAAAATCTATTTGCTAACATCTCCTGTTCTGTGTAGCCAAACAGACGCAACCCATTGTTATTGATGCTGTTAAAATGATAATAAAAACCGTCCGTCTCACATTCAAACAGGCCGCACTGCACCGTATCGTAAATCTCTTTGTATTTGGCACTTAAAATGAGCATCTCTTTTCCATCTAAAATCTGCTGGATTCTGACATTCGAAAACAGATAGTGAAAAAAGATTCCAAGAACGGCAAAAATCGCTGCATTTGTGATGTCCTTGTAGGAATAATATGGCGACTTCACATGGTAGGAAAGCGCACCAAACGCAAACGCAACCAGCGTAATCACACTGGTCATAAAAATTGGATGACCACTCAAAATTATCGCAAGCAAAATCATGGCGATTGGAACGATGACACCTTTACTGTCCACGCTCAAAAACACACTGATGTAGATTGCAAACGCTTCAATAATCACAATCACAACACTAAACAGAATTTCTAGAATCCGGTCTAAATATTTTCCGTGTCCACTTGTTGCAAACACAAGCCCTACGCTGCTGACAAGCGCTAACATATACGCTGGAAATGCCGCCGGATTCGGATCCGATAGATATGCCGCAATTACCATAAAAATTGTAATCAGGCAAAACCCGTGGGCAAACTTCCGGTTGCTGATTGAGATATCCTTTTTCACTGATTTATAAACTTCCGGTGAATATCCATAATAACAGACATCCTCTATGATTTTCTTAATCATTCTAATCTCCATTCAAACATTTTCATACGATTCCTCTAATTCCTAAATATACCATTTCTTTCCATTTATGACTAGAGATATTGCAAAAATGTGTAAAATAACATAAAAAAGTGTCTTCGACACTCTCAACTCCCCTAGCCCCTCATTCATGAGGGGTAGGGGTTTTCTTATCTCCTTCTTTATTGTAAAATTCTATTATGAATATATTACAATCCATCTTTACCGATTATTATGAACACATCATTTACCAACTCCATCCTCGTCCTGCTGTCATTGAAAATGTCAACAAGATGATTCATTGTGGTGACTCTTCTCACGGTGGTGCCATGTATGGCTGTCCTCACTGCGGAAATCTTAAATTTGTTCCCTTTCGCTGTAAAAGCCGTTTTTGCCCTTCCTGTGGAAACAAATACAACCAGCTTCGTTCTTTTCAGATGTCCTGCAAGCTCGTTTCCTGTGTTCACCGCCATTGTGTTTTCACCATCCCAGAGGAACTCCGCATTTATTTTCTCAAAGACAGGTCTCTCTTAAATTGCTTATTTCATTCTGTCCGTGACGTTGTCCTTCGTATGTTTTCCAAAATGAATAAAACTGAAAACTTTACTCCCGGATTTATCTGTGTTCTTCACACCTTTGGGCGTGACTTAAAATGGAATCCCCATATCCATGCCCTCATCTCTGAAGGCGGTGCTGGCAACATCACTCCCTGGCGTCCTGTCAAACACTTTGATTACAACTTTCTTCGTAATGCCTTCCGCAAAGTGCTGCTTGAACAGCTCTCCTTCCGTATTGGTCCCACCTTTCGTAAAGTTAAAAATGAAATGTACACAAAACACTCCAATGGTTTTTATGTTCGTGCAAAGCCAAATCTCTGCACTCCTGATATTACCATTAAATACATCAGCCGATACCTCGGCAGGCCTGTTATCGCCACATCACGTATTGATTATTATGACGGCGAAAATGTAACCTTTCATTACACCAGACACGAAGACAACAAAACAGTTACTGAAACCATCCCTGCTTTGAACTTCATCCAAAAACTAATTGTACACATCCCCGAAAAACATTTCAAAATGCTTCGCTACTATGGGATATATGCCAAACATCATAAACAGGAAAAGAATCTCCGTAAATGTATTTCTGCTGAAAAACAACATTTCCTGCGTTCTATCCAGGACTGGCGGCACTCCATTCTTCTCTCTTTCGGATACGACCCTCTCTGCTGTTCCGAATGTGGCACTTCTATGTTGGTTTTAGAAGTTTACCACAAAAAAACTGCACTATTTGAACAATATCGAAAGGTTATGGGATATGGATAACTCCATGCTCATAGTAATTCTTTCTCCATAGTCAGATAGTGCAGCTGTCCTAAACCAAAACAAAAAACTTCATAAACAACGTCATGGCGAATCCACCATTCGCTCTTTTGTCATGTCATTTTTTATTTCAAGTTCATTATACACTATTTCTGACTGTTTGAGAAATTTCCTATAAAGTAAAAAAGAAGCGGTATTACCACCACTTCTTTTATGTGTTCCACTGTTTTCCATAATTATACGTTTTGAACAGAAACCTGCTCTTTTACTTCTCTTTTCTGCTGTTTGGTGAGCACATCACTCTCAAACAATCCTTTTACAAAAGTAGCTGCATCCCCATTGTTCCAGAATCCAAAGTAGTCTTTTAAAATCTGATCGCGGAACTGCTCTTTTGTCACCTTCGGATGATAGTAAAAATATCTTCCTTTCCGATGCATTTCAAGAAATTCTTTCTTGACAAGACGTACCAAAAAAGTAGACACGGTCTGCTGTTTCCAACCTTTTTTGTATGTTTCATTTACAATACTTGTAATCTGCGAAACCCCTAAATCTTCTGCACTATCCCAGATACATTTCATAACAACCTGTTCACATTCTGATAATGAATATTCTTCCATTTGTTATCCTCCTTCGACTGACTACTTTTGTAATTAGTATACCATTTCTAACTACAATTTTCAACCAATCGAGGGGTCAAAAGCACTATACAATTCGGCAATTTGTATACTGTTTTCGCACTTTTTCACACAATTTGACCTGGAAAGAACCAGGCACACTTTTCCATCTGTTTTTTGATTCATTGCCGCCTATTCTACGGTGACAACTTTTGCAAGATTTCTAGGCTTATCAACATCATATCCTTTGTCGGCGGAGACATAGTAGGCTAACAACTGTAAGGCAACCGATGCCGGAATTCCCATAAATGCATCGCGCACATTTGGAAGCGCAACCGTCTCATATTCCTTTGTAGTAGGGTCCTGCAAGGATTCTTTGATGAATAAGACCACATCTGCTCCTCTGGAACGAACCTCCTTGATATTGGAAAGCTCTTTTTGCTTTAATTTTTCCTGTGTAATCAGGGCAACCACCGGCGTATCCGTTGTGATAAGCGCAATCGGTCCGTGTTTTAACTCACCGGATGCATAAGCCTCCGAATGAATGTAGGACACCTCTTTTAACTTCAGGGAACCTTCGAGCAGCAATGCATAATCGAGTCCTCTTCCAATCATAAACAAATCTTTTGCAGTAATCACGTTTTTGGCAATCAGGTGAATCTGTTTTTTGTTTGCCAACACCTGTTCTACCGCCGCCGGGACCTGTTCAAAATCACGGATATAGGATTTTACCTCATCCTCACTCATTTTTCCTCTGATATAGGCAATTCGCGCTACCAGAAGATAAAAAACAGTAAGCTGGGTTGTATAAGCCTTCGTGCTTGCCACCGCAATCTCAGGACCTGCGTTGGTGTAAAGGACATAATCGCTCTCTCTTGAAATGGAGGAACCTTTTACGTTCAAAATAGACATGCAGGTTGCACCCTTTTTCTTTGCATATTTTAATGCCTCTAACGTATCAATCGTCTCGCCGGACTGTGATACTGCAACTACAAGTGTCTTTTCATCCACCACTGGATCCGCATACATAAACTCGGATGCAAGCTCCACATCAATGTGCATCTGCAGCATGGATTTCACCAGAGACTGCGCAATCAATCCTGCATGCATTGCCGTTCCACATGCCACCACACAGATTCGCTCACAGTTTTTCAGAACGGAATCTGGCAGTCCATCCTTGGAAAAATCCGGGAATCCATCTACAATACGTCCTTCCATCGTCGCACGGATTGCGTCTGGCTGTTCCATGATTTCTTTTTCCATATAAAAAGGATACGCTCCCTTTTCGCTGCTGTTTAACTCCCAGTCTGCCACCTGATATTCCGGTTCTACCGTCTCACCTGTCAGTGTAGACAAGCGCACTCCGTCCTGCAGCAGCTCTAAAATATGATATTCCGGTACCACAAAATAACGGTTCGTAAACCGGCAAAGCGCTGTCACATCTGACGCAAGCATAGCACCTGCCTCACTGTATGTTGCGACGATAGGGCTGACATTTCGAATGGAAAAAATTCTTCCCGGCTGATCTGCAAAAAGCATCACAAGTGCAAAGGTTCCTTTCAAAACTCCAACTAATTTTGTAATTGCTTCATCCGGATTTCCCTTGTAAAAATGATTCAATAACGCTGCTGCAACCTCTGTATCCGTCTCCGATACCAGCTCATTTTCCAACTCATATTCTTTGGTAAGCTCTTTGTAATTCTCAATGATTCCGTTGTGCACCAATGTAACTTTTCCAACCTGATGCGGATGTGCATTCAAATCACATACCCCACCGTGTGTTGCCCATCTGGTATGACCAATCCCGTATGTTGCGTCCTGACCGAGCGAACCGCACTTTTTTCTTAAATCTGCCACTCTGCCCGCGCACTTGCAGACAGACACGGTTCCCTCTTTCTCTCCATACGCAATACCGGCACTGTCATATCCTCGATATTCCAACAGTTCCAGTGCGTCTAAAATTACGTCTCTTACCTTTTCTTTTCCTGTATAACCAATAATTCCACACATAACTTTTCCATCTTTCTATTATTATTTTTTATTCTTCATTCTCAAAATTCTGCCTTTTCTGGTTCTTGGTTCCAAAATCTGGCTCTCTTTTTCAATTCTTGATTTTGACTTTTCATCTTCCTTATACCGTATTTGTTTTGCAGTCACCCGCATATTTGCCGGTATATCTCGCAGGGAAGTCCACGGAAGGGCATCCGCCGAATTTTCGATCACCCTTCTCCTCGTCAACCTGTCAACGCAGGTACATGGCGCTAAATGGAAAAGTATGCATTCTGGTTCACATTCCAGACCAAATTGTGTCAAAAAGTATGATTTAGTTTTCAAGGTACGTCACCTACTATACTATTTATGCGTCAAAAACGCAAGTGTGCATTTGTTCCGGCATGCGCGCTTGTTTTCCCTTGCTACTTATACAAACAAAAATAGCGTAGCAACCAGGGGATTCTCTCAGGAAAGAGATTCTCCTAATTGCTGCGCTATTATCTGCTATACTACCATCGCGCGAGAGGTTTTTGAATTGCACACTCTGATTACTGTATTACAAGTACTCAACCTTTCACATTCTGACTTCAATATGTTTTTCTTATTTTACTTCTGTTGTCCAGCCATATTTGTCTTCCAGACGTCCCCACTGGATTCCTGTTAAGGTATCATATAATTTCTGGGTTAATTCACCAATTTCAAAATTATTGATTGTGACAACATCATCTTTGTAACGAAGTTCTCCGACTGGTGAAATAACAGCTGCAGTACCGGTTCCGAATACTTCTTCCAAAGTACCATCATGTCCTGCTTTCATTAAGTCATCGATTGATAATCTTGTCTCATTTACTTTATAACCCCAGTCTCTTAATAAACGAATCATGGAATCACGTGTAACACCAGGAAGAACAGTTCCTTCGATTGGTGCTGTATAAATCTCGCCGGCAATCTTGAACATGATGTTCATGGTACCAACTTCTTCTACATATTTACGATGTTCTCCGTCTAACCAAAGAACCTGTGCATATCCCATCTTTTCAGCTTTTACCTGTCCTAAAATAGAACCTGCGTAGTTACCACCACATTTTGTGAATCCGGTACCACCTTTTACGGCACGAACAAGTTCATCTTCTACTAAAATCTTAACCGGGTTAAGACCTGCTGCATAATATGCTCCTACTGGGCAGCAGATAATCATGAATTTGTAAGCGCTTGCCATGTGAACACCAAGTGCTGCTTCTGTTGCAAACATAAATGGTCTGATGTAAAGAGAAGTATTTGGCTCTGATGGAACCCAGTCCTCTTCTACTTTTACAAGTGCTTTTACAGCTTCCACGAACATATCAACCGGGAATTCCGGCATGCAAAGTCTTGCGTTGGAGTTAATCATTCTCTTTGCATTCATCTCTGGACGGAATAACTGAATCTTACCTTCTGCTGTACGGTAAGCTTTCATTCCCTCGAATGTCTCCTGTGCATAATGTAATGTCACACAGGCTGGATCCATTGTGATTGGTCCTTCTGGAACGATTCTTGCATCCTTCCATCCTTCTTCTTTTGTCCAATCCATAACGAACATATAATCCGTCATGTATTTACCAAATCCTAAATTCTTCTGGTCTGGTTTTTCTTTTAATACATCTCTTTTTACAAATCTGATATCCATAATCGATGCCTCCAAATTTCAATTCTGAGACTCATTATGATACTTTCTTTTTAGGGTGTCAAGATTATTCCAAACGCTTATAAGCATTATGAATTTTAGTTATAGCATTGTACATTTTCCATAATCACAAATTATCAGTCTCGTTTTTTGATGATTTCGTCCGTTTTCGCCCATTTTAAACCATTCGTGAAACATTTTGCTATAATGAACATAGTTTCTATCTTAGGAAACCTTGTCAAAAAATCCAATGATTTCTTTTTGACAGTGAAATCTTATATACGAAAGAAGGAATTATCATGCATACATTTCAACCTTATCCGATCAATTCCGTAGAATTCAATCCATTTGCCCAGATTGGACAATGTTGGGCAATGATTACCGTCGGAAATAAATTACAGGCCAATTGTACCACCGTAAGCTGGGGTGGTGTCGGTGTAATGTGGAGTAAGAATGTCGCCTTTCTTTTTTTACAGGACTCCCGTTATACCAAGGAGCTCATCGATGAAAATGAATTTCTTTCCATCTCTTTTTTGAGCGAGCAATACAAAAATGCCATGAAATACTGCGGTTCTGCCTCAGGACGGGACGAGGATAAATTTAAAAATGCGGGCTTTACGCTCGCATTCCGCCACAGCATCCCTTATATCGATGAGGGAAACTGCGTTCTCCTATGTAAAAAGCTTTCTGCCACACCTATCTCGCATGAGTCCCTGTTAGACCCGTCTTTAAAAGAAAAATGGTATTCCAACGGGGATTATCATACGATGTATATTGTAGAAATTATCGAAGCAATGGCGCGATAATTCTCTATAAATAGCAGGATGATTATGTACAGATAGCACAATCATTATCTGCAGGAGGTGCTGATAGATTCTATCGCAACGGCGCCTCCTCTTACCACTTCGATGTGTTTAAAGGTCGACTTCAACAGCGCTATCAACTCATTATTTCTGCGCTCTGTCATCATACATTCTAACAAGACGCTGTCATTTCCAATATCCGCAACTGTCACATTCGAAATCTGGGTGTTGAACACCTGTGCAATCCGGAACGCCTCCTCTTTTTCAGACGCATTGATTGACAAAATTTTCACAAACAAAATCTCCTTCATGTGAATCGGAACATCCGTCAAATCGATTACCTTAATAACCTCTACCATACGGTTCAACTGTTTTTTAATCTGCTCAAACGTGATATCATCACTTTTTACGCAGATGGTCATTCGCGACATAGTCTCATCTTCTGTCGTACCAACGGTAAGACTCTGTAAATTATAACTTTTTCCGGAAAAAAGATCTGAAACCTTTGCCAGGACACCAACCTGATTTTCTACATACAATGCAATCCATCTATTCTTCATGATCTCTCCTCCTTTTATTTTAAAATCATCTCACTCAGCGGATTTCCGCCTTTTACCATCGGAAGCACAATCTCATCCGTCGAAATCCGAAACTCAATAATCGTCGGTGCATCCTGATAAGTTTGGGCTTCCTCAAGCGCTGCCTTAATATCCGCTTCCTTTTCTACAAGAATGCCATGTGCACCATAACTTTTTGCAATCTGCATAAAGTCCGGTTCATACGGAGGACAGCCTGGATTTGGTCCTTTACAGTTTGCAGGACAGCTTCTTCGTCTCCGCAGGCAGGTCGCCTCATAACGTTTTCCATAGAAAAGCTGCTGCATCTGACGTACCATTCCAAGGTAATAATTATTCAAAAGACAGATGATAACCGGCGTCTCCTGTACGGCTGCCGTCGCCATCTCCTGGATATTCATCTGGAATCCGCCATCCCCTGTAATGCAGACAACCGGTGTGTTGCGGTTGCCAATTTTTGCCCCGATGGCCGCTGGAAAACCGAATCCCATCGTTCCAAGACCACCAGAGGTAATCATCTGGCGCTTTTCATCGATATCAAGATACTGGGTTGCCCACATCTGGTTCTGCCCAACATCCGTTACAAAAATTGCCTCATCGAAGCTTTCATTAATCTGCTCCATAATCATCTGAGGCGTCATTCCTTTATCGCGTCTCATTTCAAGCGGATTGATTTCATCCCACTCTTTAATCTGTTTTCTCCATGCATCGGTATCTTTTTGTTCCGCCCATTCTAGCAAATGCTCTAAGGCAAGCTTTGCATCCGATACTACTGGAACATCTACCACTACATTTCTGGAAATGGACGCAGTATCCACATCAATATGTACGATTTTTGCCTTTGGCGCAAACTCATTCAAATCCCCCGTGATACGGTCATTGAAACGCGTGCCGATAGAAAATAACACATCGCACTCGCTGACTGCCTTGTTAGACGCATATTTTCCATGCATACCACAGTTTCCAATATACAAAGGATGTGTCGTCGGAATCGCGCCTTTTCCCATAATGGTTGTCACAATCGGGACCTGCATCTTCTCCACAAACTGTCTCATCAGGTCATTTGCTTTTGCAATATTGACACCTCCGCCTGCTAAAATCAACGGTTTTTTCGCTGACTTTAACAATTTGTATGCCTTTTTCAGCTGGCCAATATGTACCGTCTCATTTGGCTTATAACCACGAATCTGAACATGCTGCGGGTACTCGGCTGGTCCAGCCTCAACTTGGATATCCTTTGGTAAGTCCACCAGAACCGGTCCCGGCTTTCCTGTACTTGCAATGTGAAATGCCATTTTAATGATTTTTCCAAGGTCTTCCCGATTCTGCACGGTAACCCCATACTTTGTAACGCTTCTGGTCATACCAACGATATCAACCTCCTGGAACGCATCGTTTCCGATGAGATTCCTGGATACCTGACCGGTAAAACATACGAGCGGAATATTGTCATAATGTGCATCGGCAAGACCGGTAATAATATTCGTTGCACCCGGTCCGCTTGTCACAAGACAAACTCCGACTTTTCCAGTTGATTTTGCATAACCCTCTGCCTCATGAATCAGTCCCTGCTCATGTCTAGGTAGGACAACATCAATACCATCCTGCTTATACAATTCATCAAAAAGATCTGTGACCGTTCCGCCCGGATAACCAAAGACGACATCTACATGCTCTTCCTGTAAAGCTTTTACAAATAATTTTCTACCTGTGATATCCATATTGTCCTCCTTTTAATCTGTTTTTCCGTCCGTTTATGAAAAATAATAGCCTATTTTCCTACCTCATGCAAGACTTTTTTACGCTAAATTCCTAAAGAAAAACAGGACCGTTTAAATCAGTCCTGTTGTCTTTAGAATATAAATCCAGCCGGTCAGCGTGAATGCCGCTAAAAGCGTTGTCATAACGATGATGCTGGCGGTCAGTGTTCCATCATTTTTCATACTTTTTGCCATGATAAAGCAGCTCGGTGTCGTCGGTGAGGCAAGCATGATTAAAATTGCAATCATTTTTTCTCCGGTAAAACCTAACATTGCTGCCACCGGCAAAAGAAGAAGTGGCTGAATCACAAGTTTTATCAAGGATGCTGCGATGGTCGGCTTTAATTTTGCAAGAGCCTTTCTTCCCTCGAATCCTGCACCAATCACGACAAGCGCAAGCGGTGTTGCCATCTGTGCCACGGAATTGATTGTCTTCGTAAGAATGGTCGGCAGTTCAAACGACAGCAACGCCATAACAAGTCCAAGAAAAATTCCAATGATAATTGGATTCTTTAAAATATTGATGCAGGCCTGCTTGATTTTATCTGTATTGCGTTCATTTTTCTCGGCATCCGCTTCAAACGTAAGCACAATCACGGAGTAGATATTGTAAAGCGGCACTGCACTTACAATCATAAGCGGTCCCATCGCAGAACTTCCATAAATATTTTGAATAAAAGCAAGTCCCATTACCGCTGCACTGCTTCGGAAGGATGCCTGCACGAATGCACCGCGCATTGATTTTTCTTTTAAAAATAATTTGGTACCGCCCCAAATCAGCCAGAAACACGCCGTACTCGCGAGTGCACAAAAAAGAACATATTTTAGGTCAAACACTTCCCGGATATCAACACTTGAAATATCCCGAAACAGCATGAACGGAAGCGTGACCTTGAAGTTAAAACGGTTCGCCACCGTCACAAAGTCATCGTTTAACATTCCAATCTGCTTTAAACCCCACCCGATTACCATCACAAGAAAAATCGGGATTGTCACATTCACGCTGAAAATAAAATTTTCCATTTCCTACTTTTGCTCCTTTTTTGTGTACTCTCTTGTCAGCCGCCATTTCACTTTTTTTGTAACGGTTATTTTACTTTTTCATAGCGATAAAAATAGTATTCCAGGCTAAAATAGGTCTGTTCGTCGCTCTCTCCTGTCACTTTCCATTCTGGTTTTTCATCCAGATTCGGGAAGTATGCATCTGCTTCAAATTCGTAATCAATTCTGGTAACGTGAGCCACATCGCACTCATCTAAAAGCTGGCGGTAAACGCCCTCTCCGCCGATGACATAGATATCCTCGCTGTTGTATTTTTTTAGCTCCTCGTGAAGTTCGTCCAAAGAATGAACCATAATGGCTCCGTTTACCGCATAATTTTTATCATGGGTTAACACGATGTTGGTGCGGTTTTTTAACGGCAATCCATTTGGAAAGCTCTCCAATGTTTTTCTTCCCATTACCACAACTTTTCCTGTCGTTGTCTCACGGAAAAATTTCATATCTGCCGGAATGCTGACCAACAATTTGTTTTTCAGGCCGATTGCCCAATTTTTATCTACTGCAACAATTAAATTCATTTTTCTATCTCCTATCCGCCGATATGCCGGCTTCTCCCATCTTTCTTTACAGCTATAGCCACCTAACTATATTTGTAATTAGACTGCAATTGGAATATTTTTTACCTGTGGTCCTGTCACGTAATCTTCTATCTTAATGTCGTCCGTTGTAAACTGGTAAAAATCCTTGATTTCCGGATTTAACCAGAATTTTGGTGCCGGGTGCTGCTCTCTTTCAATCAGCTCCTTAATGATTGGAACATGACGGTCGTAAATATGCGCGTCCGCAATCACATGAACCAGTTCGCCGACTTTCATGTCACATACCTGTGCTAACATATGAAGTAACACGGCATACTGACACACATTCCAGTTATTTGCAGCTAACACGTCCTGGGAACGCTGATTTAAGATTGCATTCAACGTCAGTTTGTCGTCGCCTTTTTTCTGGGTCACATTAAATGTCATGCTGTAAGCACATGGGTATAAATTCATTTCATGAAGATCCTGATGGACATAAATATTTGTCATAATACGGCGGCTGAATGGATTATGCTTCAAATCATAAATGACACGATCCACCTGATCCATCATGCCTTCCTTATACTGGTGTTTCACTCCAAGCTGATAACCATACGCTTTTCCGATAGAACCATCTTCGTCTGCCCATTCATCCCAGACAGTACTCTTTAAATCATGGATGTTGTTGGATTTTCTCTGCCAGATCCATAACATTTCCTCGGTACAGGTCTTGATTGCGGTCTTTCGCAATGTGATTGCCGGAAATTCTTTTGACAAATCATAGCGGTTTACCACACCAAATTTCTTGATGGTGTACGCGCTTGTACCATCCTCCCAATGTGGGCGTACCTTCTCTCCTTCGGTACTGCATCCGTTTTCTAAGATGTCGTGGCACATGTCCACAAAAATTTTATCTGCTAAACTCATGTTTTTTATCCTCACCTTTCCTTTATTCCTATGGATTTAAGTGCCAAAAGGTAGTTCACAAATTCGTTGCTGAAAAATTGCACAAAGGCAAGACTTGTTTTGTGACTTTGGAAGAACATTAGAAAATCTTAGTATGCCCATATGTACTACTTGTAAGCTGCCTTTTGACACTCAAATCCATGGGATGATTTGCCCCATAACAGGGATTTTTCTTTTCACATTCTCTAGTGACCTATTGTACCCAATTTAGCGAAGATAAGCAAGTGCAAACTGCTTGCTTTTTCACCTTGAAAGTAGTATATTATTTTTATATGTTTTCACGTTATTTTCACAAATTACGGTTATGATACCGATAAACGAACTATAAGGAGAATGTCATGAGCCAGGAAAAAGTAGACCGTTATAAAAAAGAAAAAGCAAATCGTAAAAAAATCATGGCAAAGGAGAAATTTCAGCACCGTCTTGCCGTACTGTGTAGCTGTCTTGTTCTCGTTGCAATTTTAGGATGGGCCGGTTATTCCGCATACGGAATTTATGAAAAAAACAAACCAACCGTCACTACCTATGCGAATTTAGATTCCCTCAACAATTATTTAAGTACGTTATCATCTGAAAACTAAGTGCTTTTCTTATGTCTCAGATTTTGTGAGCGAACAAAGATTGCATCCTCGCGGAGCCTTTTACATGATAAGAGGGCAATAATAAAAATGACATGCAGACCGGATTATTCCGTATTTGCATGTCATTTTTTTATGTGGTTGGATTGCTCTCGGTCGATTGTACCTCTCCTGTTGTAGGACTGCTCTCGGTCGATTGTACCTCTCCTGTTGTAGGACTACTCTCGGTCGATTGTACCTCTCCTGTTGTCGGACTGCTTTCGGTTGTCTGCTCCTCCTTCAGCGTCTGAATGCCACCTTCCTCGACAACTGCCTTATCAAGAGCCTCTTTCACTGCATTAACTAAAACCGTAGTTGTATATTGATTTTCTGTTGTATATGTAATGTTTTCGAGTGACTGGTTTGCTAAAATCTGATCTCTTACCTGTTCCATTGTCGTCTCCATCAAAGGATACATCGTTGTTACAGTCTCACTCAAATTTACGAGGGAAATGGAATGAATCTGATTTTCTTCCACTACTACCTGCACATCCATGGTCTGATCCTGAAACGTAATCGTAGAAGTATACACTCCCGGCACATATTTTGCCGTTTCCACCGATGATTCTTCTTCTTTTGGAAGGAACATATAAAGCAGTAAAATGATAAGCAAAATGCCAAGTCCCACAAATATTGCTGTATAAATCAGTTCTTTCATATGAAGAACTACAATTTTCGTCTTTGCGCTCAATTCCAGACCTCCGTTTCTTACTTATTATAATCTATGAAACTTTTTTTCTTTTATTCAAAAAAGTAATCTTAAAATCTACTTTTCCGTTTTAAGCAGAAGCAAATTCTTGCCTCATTCAAAAAAGTTCTTTATATTTTAAAAAAGTTGTTGACAAATTGTTTTGGACATAGTATTATATCAAATGTGTCTGACACAACAGACAACAATATGCGCGAGTGGCTCAGTTGGTGGAGCACGACCTTGCCAAGGTCGGGGTCGCGGGTTCGAGTCCCGTCTCGCGCTCTCACAATTCTATATTTGATAAGTCTGATTTCAGACAACATATGCGCGAGTGGCTCAGTTGGTGGAGCACGACCTTGCCAAGGTCGGGGTCGCGGGTTCGAGTCCCGTCTCGCGCTCTTTTTATTTCCCGGTAGATTTAACAGGTGTTGAATGTGCTGGGATTTTTTTTTACTGTATTTGTTGGATTAGACAGAAAACCCCGGAGCTGCCACTCCGGGGTTTTCAAATTGTGCATCGCTTGGATACCATTTCTTTCTTAGCCTTCTATTTCTTCATTCTTTTCCATAACAACTGTTTTTCGACTCATTTTTTTCTTTAAAACGACCGTTATAACCGCAGCCACAATTCCTACACACCCTATTGCAATTATAATTACACTCCACAATGACAGCGGACAAGTCTGCTTTATTTCTTTCGTCTTTAATACTTCTTTACATACAGTGCATTTTTTTACCTTTTCACCTTTGGAAAATGCCTTTGGCTCTTTTGTTACTTCCCATTTTCCTTCCGTATGCCCTGTTGCCGTTATTACTTCTTCATTGGTATCTCCACAACGAGAACATTCGAAAACATTTTTTCCACCCTTTGTACAAGTTGCTGCAACCGTTGCTGACGAAACGTAGTCATGACCTAATGCAGGAATTTCTTCCTCCTTTGTAGCTCCGCTTAATTTATTTGTGTAGACGGTTTTTCCTGCTTCTGTACAAGTTGCTGCAACGGAGTCTGTTTCTTCCCAACCTGCTTCATAATCTTCCTTCGTCACCAAATTCTTCTGACGAATATATCCTTTTCCATCATGATATGTAATTTCATACATTCCGTTGGAATAAAGCCCGGTTACTTCAACCTCTGTTCCAATGTCATAAGTTTCATTTTCCTTTGAAGCTGAATAAGAGTCATACACGGATGTATCCGTATTCACAACCACATAAGTTCCTGTCACAGATTCATCTTTTGTCGGTTCTGATTTTTGTTTTGTGTCAGTTTTTGAATTTGAGTCGGCTGTGTTTTTCTGTCCGGCAGATTCGTTACCAGAAGAAGCCGATGCATCATTTGTGGAAGGCGTATTACTTGGTGCAGGAGCGCTGCCTGCAGGCAAAAAATCTTGTGGAATATAGCCACCCTGTTTTAACAAATCAACGTAGCCAAGCATATATCCATGATTCAATGCATACTCAATCGCTTCCGTTGTAAATCCCTGCATGGTTGTCATTTGGTATAAAGATGCATCTATCTCGGATGGTGAGATTCCAACTGCAACCGTTCCATAAATTGTATCATCAGCGCTTCCAGGAATGAAATCTCCATCATAACCAGAAGAGTAGCATTTTACCTCACATGGATTTGCCACACACATCGAGCTTACTAAAACAGCGACTGCACAACCGAATCTTATTACTTTCTTCCTTTTTAATTTCACGTTAATATGATGTAACTTTTTCTTGATTTTACTGTTCTTTCCCGTTTGGCAGAAACATTCTACCATTTTTTCCTGACAAGTCACCTTATATTTCATACAAATTTTCATTTTATTTTTTCCACTGTTTTTTCACACCAAATACTTCTCTATCAGCTTCTCAACCACTCCCATATTGAGCACATAATCTGCCATCTCATACGTTACAATCAACTTCTCTCCGATATCATATCCAGCCTCTGTATATGCTTCTATTTTCTTCAACGCCTTTTTGCAATACTCCGCCTGTCCCATCATTCCAAAATGCTCCCATCTTATCTCTTTTCTTGTCCGCACATTCAGGCAGGTGAAGTCAGGATAGACTTTTCCCAGCTTAGGCAGTGCAAGCGGACATTCATATTTATAAGGGATTCCGCACAAAAACAGCTTATCCGCAATTATTTTCTCTGATTTGGAACGGACACGCTCACCCTTTTCTGTGTAAATCTCCTGTGTACCCTCCTCGAAATGCTTTCCCACAAAAGGAACCGACATCCATTCTTTTACATATTCCTCCTCCGTCTGTGTCCATGAGCGAACCCATCGCCTACGATATGGTGTAGTTTTTTCATAACATTCTGCAACCTTTTTCGGCTGATAGTCCTCTAAAAACTTATGAATTGCAGCAATTTCCCGTTCCACTTCTGCTAGCACACTTTTGTCATAGTCGCGTTGTGATATTTTTTTTACAATCTCCTGGTCTGCTCTTTTTACATATTTTCCTCTTGGATATTGCACGGCGTTCTCTGGGGTTTTCACATAATATTGTATCTGATTGCGGTTATGGGCTGCCCGCAGTGTTCCCTCCGGTGCATTTTTCAGGCTCCTTTGCACCTGTTTTCTTAATTCCAAAAGTTCTGCCACTCTTCGTTCTAATTCTTCTGTGACGATGTCTTTCGTGTACCCTTGTTTTTCCTTCCTAACGTCTTTCATGTGTTCTTCTCCTTTTCTTGTGATTTTTTTATGTAAAACCTTATTTCTTTTTTGATTGCATGCCTTCATCACTTTTGGCAGATTTGTCTATTATTCCGCTTACATTGTTTTTTATCTGCTTTTGCTGAAAATTGCATGCCTGATTGACTTTTTATCCATTTAGGCACGCGCATCTGACCTCTTCCTTTCCCGTCTGGGCGTGCCTCATAGCTTATTTCTGGTAAAAAGCATGTATTTTTCAGGAGCTCATCGGCATCCTTTCGGTGCCTAAAGACACTTTCTTGGTTGTAGGCATGCATTTTTCTTATTCACTTTGCATGCCTGATGGCTTATTTCTTCTAATAGGCACAGCGGATTCTCTAAACCCTCTTGGCTGCGCACATGCCTTTTATCCTTTTTCTTGCAATTGGCACAGCGGATTCTCCAAACCCTCTTGGCTGCGCACATGCCTTTTATCCTTTTTCTTGCAATTGGCACAGCAGATTCTTCTAATCCTCTTGGCAGCGCACATGCCTTTTATCCTTTTTCTTGCAATTGGCACAGCAGATTCTTCTAATTCTCTTGGCAGCGCGCATGCCTTTTATCCTTTTTCTTGCAATTGGCACAGCAGATTCTTCTAATTCTCTTGGCAGCGCACATGCCTTTTATCTTTTTTCTTGCAATTGGCACAGCAGATTCTTCTAATTCTCTTGGCAGCGCGCATGCCTTTTATCCTTTTTCTTGCAATTGGCACAGCAGGCTTTCTAATTCGCCGGATTAACGCGCGTACCCTTCAGCTCTTTATTGGCACAAAGCACGCATTTCTCCTTAACAAACTTAAAATTGCATTTTCCGGGAGGCGCTTTGCCAGTCTCCCACATAAATAACCATGCACAATTGCTTGTCTTTTACATATTTTTCATGGATTTAAAAATAGAACAATGATTTTTCCTCTAGAAATGATTGATAGAAAAACGTGATACCCGAAGTATAACACAAGTTTTTCATTTTTCCACGAATTTATATATTTTTCAGAAATTCATACACATTTTCATACTGCACAAAAAATCACAACCTCGCTTTTTCTTCCATTTTATGATAAGATATGTCTATCGCCCGCCTGGGCAGCATCTATCATGATGAATGTGTTTTGTGTTTACGCATGCAAAAATTACATAGAAACGGAGATCTTACATTATGAATAAAAAAGAAGTTCTGGAATTGAAACGACGTTTCAAAAAGGACGAATGTACGTTTACAAGAATGTGTGGCTGTTATGTGGATGCCGACCATAATAAAATTGTAAATATTGGAGAAACCTTTTTAAATTTAGAGGAGGAGGAATCCAACAAGTACCTGGAAATTGCAAAAAAAGTGCTTTCCGGAACACTTGGGAACAACCTGTTAGAATTGGAGTTCCCGCTTGCTGAGGAAGCTGCCGGTGGCAGACAGCAGTTTTTGATGGGACTTCGCGACAGCAAATTGAAAAATGAAGAATTGATGGATGCTTTCTATGACCTTGTCATCGATTCTTACGATTTTGTTGGAAATTATCTGATTTTGATTTTCCACGATGCTTACGATGTCATGACGAGAACGTCTGACAATAATAACCTGGATGAATCTGAGGAAGTCTATGAGTATCTGCTTTGCGCCATCTGTCCGGTCGCTTTAAGCAAGCCGGGACTTGGATATCGTGAAGATGAAAACCGCATCGGTTCCCGTATCCGCGACTGGGTTGTCGGAATGCCGGACACCGGTTTCTTATTCCCTGCATTCAATGACAGAAGCACCGATATCCACTCCACTCTCTTCTATACAAAAGATACCAAGAATCCACATTCCGAATTCATGGAAGCGGGACTTGGATGCGGTACAAAACGCACTGCCACTGAGAAAAAAATGACATTCCAGGCAATTGTCGAGCAGGCTGTCGGTGGCGACGAGGAAGAAAATGCCAACGTGTTCTATCAGCTTCAGGAAGGCTTAAGCGAGATTGTAGAGGCACACGATGCGATGGACGACAACGAAGAAAAAGAACCACTTATTCTAACTACAAGTGACGTTTCTTCTATTTTATCCAACAGTAATATTGACGAGGATCAGGCAAAATTCATCGAAAAATCCTATGAGGAAGAATTTCGCGAGCAGCCACCTGTTGCAGATGACCTTCTCGATGCAAAAGCTTTAGAGGCTGGCGCTTCCCGAAAGGAAAAACAGGATTTGATGACACAGGTTCAGGTTTTGACCGAACAGTTAGAGGATTATAAAGCGATAACCAAAGATGTCGACAGCTCCGAGGAAGTGTCCGGTGACGATGTCAAAACCTACGATGTCATTCTCCGTGTGAAGCCGGAAAAAGTAAACCAGATTAAATCTGAAACTATCAATGGTCAGAGATGTCTCGTCATTCCAATGGAGGAAAACGAACATGCTGCCGTAAACGGTGTCAATACAACTGTTTAATTCCAAACATTACTAGCATTATCATTCACTTGTATTACAGTTATAGGAATATAGAAATCCATATCTTACACACACCTAATCAAAATATGCACTGCTATTTTGGCTTAGAACGAAAAGGTGCCAAAAGATATGGATTCTTTTTTACCCCAAAACTGGTATGCTCAATTTTACATGAACTGGCTTTTTCCTTTCAGCCAGGTTGCGGATATTATCTATAAAAAGATGATTTGTATCACATACGAATGAAAAAGAAAGAAGGATTTACGTTATGAAAGCAACCACAGAAACAACAACTCAGACAACCACCTCGATTGGAAATGTTAAGTTTTTAACAATTACAGCACTTTTCATTGCCTTAACCTATGTCTTTACGGCATTTGTCAATATTCGTCTCCCTATCGCTGCAAACGGCGGCCTGATTCACCTTGGAAATGTACCTCTTTTCCTTTGTGCCATCATCTTTGGGAAAAAAAGCGGTGCCATCGCCGGCGGTGTCGGTATGGGTCTTTTTGATCTTCTCTCCGGTTGGACTGCATGGGCTCCATTTACCTTTGTCATCGTAGCTCTGATGGGATTTGCTGTTGGCGCCATCACCGAAAAACACCGCGGTCTTGGATGGGACGCACTCGCAATTGCAGTTGCCTGCATCATTAAAGTTGTCGGTTACTATATTGCAGAAGGTTTTATTTACGGAAACTGGCTTGCACCTGTTACTTCCATTCCTGGAAACCTCGTTCAGATTGGTGTTGCAGCTGTCATCGTATTGCTCGTCGTTGAGAAATTACGCTCCATTGCAAACAAAACCATTTTAGCAGAATCATAAGCCCCTGGAACGCAAATAATTTACATAAGAAAAATGTAGCTATAGAAAGCGAGGTCATTTTACCATGTATAAAGTAATGACACCAGGACCTACCCAGGTCCCAAAGGAAGTGCTTGCAGCGCGCAGTCTTGTATGCACGAACCCTGATATCGATGAAACATTTTGCGAATTTTATAAAGAAACCTGTGAAAAAATCAGTTCTCTCCTTCATACCAAAAATGAGACTCTGATTCTTGGAGGTGAGGGAATTCTTGGTTTGGAGGCAGCCAGTGCAAGCCTTACCGAACCGGGTGACCGTGTGCTCGTCCTTGATAACGGTATTTACGGCCGCGGTTTCGCCGATTTTGTTCAGATGTATGGTGGAATTCCGGAACTATACAGTGATGACGATCTTAGCGCTTTGGATATTTCCAAACTCGATGCCTATCTGAAAGAGCATCATGATTATAAGTACGCTTCCGTCGTTCACTGTGACACTCCAAGTGGTGTATTAAACGACATTTCCAAAATCTGCCCTCTCCTGAAAAAATATGGTATTTTAACGGTGGTTGACTCTGTCTCCGCCATGTTTGGAGAACCGGTTGACGTTGATGCATATCAGATTGACCTTTTGTGTGGCGGCTCCCAGAAGGCAGTTTCCGCTCCTCCGGGACTTACTTTTGTCACCATCAGTGAGGACGCCAAAGAAGCCATGAAAGCTCGGAAAACTCCAGTTGCATCCTTCTATGCCAACCTTTTGACATTCGAGGGATACTATGAGAAAAAATGGTTTCCATACACCATGCCAATCAGCGATATCTACGGACTTCGCGCAGCCTTTGATTTGATTGAAAACGATGTGACACATTTAGAACGTCACGCCAAAATCGGTGCCGCCACAAGAAAAGCAATTACATCCTGCGGCCTAAAGCTTCACTTGAAGAATGGATATTCGAACACGGTAACCGTCTTTGATGTCCCACCACAGACAACGGCTGATGATATTTTGCGCCTGATGCGTGAAGATCACAACATTTTAATTGCAGGCTCCTTTGATACCTTGGCTGGAAAAGTCATCCGAATCGGACATATGGGTGCGAACGCAAACAAAGCGGATATGGTGGAAACCCTACATGCACTGTATCAGGTACTTTGCAAACTGGGCGTTCCGGTAACCTGCGATCCTGCAGAGGTGTTCCTTGCGGAATTGTAAAAAAGCAAAAAAGAAGTTATCACATAGGACAATGTCCTGGTGATAACTTCTTTTTTACAAACTATAATGCCTGGTCAATCACACTGCGAAGTGTTTTCGCAGATTTCTGTAAACGTTCTGTCTCTTCCTCATCCATCTGGATTGGAACCATGGTTTCTACACCACGTGCCCCGATGACAGCCGGCATGGAAAGCATCACGTCATCGATTCCATATTCTCCGTGCATCATGTTCGATACCGGCATAATGGATTTCTCATCACGTACAATCGCCTCGCAGATTCTTCGAACTGCCATTGCGACACCGTAGTAGGTTGCTTTTTTCTTTTCAATGATTTCATATGCACTGTTCTTTACAGCTTCTGAAATCTTGTGTGTATTCTCCTCATGATTATAGTGTCCGCGCAATTCACACATCTTTGAAATCGGAACACCGGATACTGTTGCACTACTGAATACTGCAAGTTCGCTGTCTCCATGCTCTCCTACGATAAAAGCATGTACACTTCGGCTGTCTACCCCAAGGTGTTCTCCAAGTTCATATTTTAATCTTGCGGTATCTAATACGGTTCCGGAACCAAGCACACGGTTCTCCGGAAAACCAGACAGTTTTAAAGCTGTATAAGTTAAAATATCAACCGGGTTAGAGACAACTAACAGAATGCCTGCACATTTTCTTTTTGCTATCTCTGGAATGATTGACTTAAAAATCGAAATGTTTTTGGATACAAGGTCTAATCTTGTCTCCCCCGGTTTCTGTCCTGCACCGGCTGTGATGACAATGATGGATGCATCCGTAATATCGTCGTAAGTTCCTGCATAGATTTTCATTGGTCTTGCAAAAGGAACACCGTGGCTGATATCCATCGCCTCGCCCTTTGCACGTTCCTCATCTGCATCGATTAATACCATCTCGGAAAACAATCCACTCTGCATCAAGGCAAAAGCAGAAGATGAACCAACAAATCCACAACCAATAATTGCTACTTTTCTTAAATCTACTGTTCCTGTCTCATTTATTACCATATCATTCTCCATTCCTGCGCCGCTACTGCGCATCTTAAGTTTCTGCATATCCGCCTTTACACTTGCATCATATCGAACTTTTTGTTCCATTTCAAGCACTTCTACTCTATTCTTTCCAACTTGAGAAAAAATTATGAGTAAACATCGTTTCCTGTTTTAAATAAATTCATTCTATGGCGCCCTTTCCATGAACTTATTTCTATGAATTTCTTGGAAACTACCGTCATTATAAGGAACCTTTTTCCAATTTTCCGTAACATTCGTTACATTTTTAACAATCTGCAAAAATCCAGACTACTATGTGTCATTTTATTTCTACAAAGAACAGGACGTCAAAAGCCAGCCCACAAATTAGTTGTTGCCAAATTCCACAAAGGCGAGGCTATGTGTGAGGTGGTTTTTGACGCCCTGTTCCTACGGATGCATATACTTATAAAAGGAGTTTGTGATTTTCCCCTTATATACATAATAGTTGGCTACTGCATTTACACTCGATGAGGTGCGCTCTATCACATCGCCTTCCCTGGTATAGCTGCCGGCATCCTGTGTCTTATCTTCTCCGCTTCCCGACTCTTCGGTGTAAGTGCCATCAGCCGAAAAGGTAACGGTACTTACCATTCCATCGCTGCTTTCATAGGTGCAGACTGCATCAAATTTCTCATCCTGTGGCACTTCCCCATCATATAAAAAATCTGTTGCAATCAAATACTCTCCTTCTTTTGCATAAGAGTCTGACTCTTTTCCATCGCCCGTTTTCGTTGTCACCATTCCATCCGCATAAGAAAAGCTTCCCGTCTCAAGTGCGATGGCATCTTTATCTCCCCCAAGCAAAACCTGGTAGGTTCCTTCCTTTGCATCAAAGGAAAGGCAAAATGTCGTCGTGGTAATTTCGTCTGACTGGTTCATCCCCATTGCATACAGCCCGTCCACCTGGTCGGCTTTTCCTTTGTTTCCATAAGATACGAGAAGGACTCCCACCGCAATTCCAAGCACTGCTGCAAGGATTCCTCTCGTAAGTAATCCGGTATGTTTTTTCATGAATCTCTTCCTTCCTGTCTGATTCCCTTCGTCAGCAAAAAGTCATGCCAGATGCCATATTTTGAGCCGTACAGGTGCAGATTATCAAACGATAAATCTGCCTGTAAATCTCCATTTTCATCGCAGACCACATCGTTGACATCGATATAGAAAATGGTACGATTATCTGCCAATGCTGCAATTCTTTCATTCCGCTCGTTGATTCCGGTATTGTTAAAAATCGGATCCGAATTCGACTTTTCTCCGGTTACACGCATGATTCCCTGCACAAAAATAATTGCATCCGGCTGTAATTCACGGAACTTTTGAACGGTCTGTTCATAGCACTCCATAAAGCCATCTATCGTTCCGCGCCCCATCTCATTGATTCCAATCTGGAAATAAATTTTTCCAAAATGCTGTGTCGATAATGCAGTTTCCAATGTCACTTTCTGTCCATTTACTTCACAGAATGCATCATCCCACAAATCGTAGATGTTCATTCCGATTGTGGCATAAAATGTCGCATTGTCTATATTTCCATAATCACGCAATCCCACGGTTCTAGAATCCCCGATAAACACAGCATCATCGAAATAACTGTCATCCACCTGTTCGAATTCACGAATCGGTGGCAGGGCAGGTTTTTCCTCTTTTTCTTCCTCCGCTGCAGGCTCTACGCTGTTCTCATTTTCCATTTTTGCAAGGTCTTTTTCCTTTGCTGTTTTCACCCAAAGATTCCATGGGTAAATGTGGTCGTGTGCTCCCTGAAATACCACTGCAAAATAAGGGGTACTCTTCGCATCAATCACGTATTCTTTATAGATGGTATTTCTTCCTGCAAATCCAAAAATGGATAAAATCACCCATCCTGCTATCACAATGATGAAAAGGGAACATTTTTTTATTACCTTCATTTCCTGTTTCCGTCCTTCCATGCCTAAAAGTTGAAATATAAAAATGGATTATTTGCCGAGATTGCAAGATAGTAAATGCTAATCCAGAACAATACTGCGACTGCAAGTGTCTCCATGCGTTTTTTCTGGAAAACACGGTATAAAACAGATGGATACGGTGAGGAAAAAAGAATACCAATTCCAAACAAATACCAATAATCCTTAAAATATTTAAGATAATCCAAACGGTTGATGGTCACACCACTCTTTGTGAAAAATGGGAACATTCTGCCAAGGTAAGTACCAAGTTGTCCCATATCGGTAATTGCAAAAATTACCCAGGTTACCGGAACTAACAGTATCAGATAAATGTGGGAAAGCACCTTACTTTTTTCCAGATAACGGAGCAGGAACAGCTTTTCTAACATCATAAAGGAAACCAGCACAACACCCCAAAGCACAAAATTCCATCCTGCGCCATGCCAGATTGCGGTTAACAGCCACACGACAATCAGGTTGAAAATCATACGTGGCTTTCCCTTCCGGTTACCGCCAAGCGGGATATACACATACTCACGGAACCATCTTCCCAGCGTGATATGCCATCTGCGCCAGAATTCCGTGATGGATTTTGAAATATAAGGATGGTCGAAGTTGACCGGAATCTGAAATCCTAACATTTTTCCAAGACCAATTGCCATCATGGAATACCCGCTGAAATCAAAATAAAGCTGAATGGAATATGCAAATGCTCCCATCCAGGCAAGCGGTGTGGAAATACTTTCAAATCCAATCATCTGAATACTATTCCAGAGTGTTCCGATACGATCCGCAACAATCACCTTCGCTGCTAAACCAATGGTTAATGTCTTTAACCCATTTTCAAAATCTATGGTTGTCACATGACGTTTTTTTAAACAGTGGGAAACTTCCGTGTAATTGATAATTGGTCCGGCAATCAGCTGTGGGAACATCGTTAAATAGGTTCCAAGACAAATCAGCGAATCCTCCGCCTTGATGTTCTTACGGTAAACATCAATCACATAGGCCGCAATCTGGAACGTATAAAAGCTGATTCCAAGCGGCAGCGCCTGCTCCACAACCGGCAGGGCACCGGCATTTCCGGTCAGTTTTCCGATGATAACATTGATATTTTCTGCGACAAATGCGCTATATTTAAAAAAGAAAAGCATCCCAAAGTCAAAACACAATGCAAGTGTTAAAAGAATGGTCTGTTTTCTTCCTTTTTCTTCCTCTCCCCGGTACATGCATCTTCCCAAAATATAGTTTACCAGTACGGATGCAAGTAACAGGATGCTATACATGGCTTCTCCGATGGTGTAAAAAATGATACTACCTGCAAATAAGGTCACATTCCGGTATTTTTGTGGCGTAAGATAATACACAATCAAAAATAGCGGCAAAAAACGAAACAAAAATTCTAAACTACTAAATACCATGACAGAGCTCTTTTCTATCTAAGATTTTACGGATTTTAAGGGGCGTTTCCCCTTAACCTTGCTCATTATAGACGAATTTTTTCTACATTACCATACATCCTGCAAAAATGTATTAAAATTGTCATAATCACTCGAAAATGTAACTTTTTTGTAATGTTTGACCAACATTTTTCGCTTCCAGTTCCCCGATAAAATAAAGGGAACCAAATGCAATTCTCTTATGTGTGTCTGTGTATGCTTCTGTAAAACATGCCTCAATGGAAGCATAATTTTTTGCTGGAATTCCTTCCTTCCTGATACAGTCTGCCAGTGCGTCCGCCTGAAGAGCTCTTGCGCTTTCCGCTGTAATGGTCCGGAAATCCAGCGCAAGCGGCAGCAACTCCTCAATCATTTTTTCATAATCCTTGTCTGCCATAACCGCCATGATAAAATGGAACTTCTCTCCCGGGAAAAGAGTCATCAGGCTTTCCTTTAGTGCCTTTACCCCATGACTGTTGTGTGCTCCATCCACCATGAAAAATGGCTTTTCGCATAAGATTTCCATGCGCCCAATCCAATGTGCTTTCTCGATTCCAGCACAAAAATACGACATATCCATCTTATTTCTCTTTCTAAGGAATGTTTCCGCTGCGAGCATCGCAGCTACCGCATTCTCATATTGATGCACTCCTAGTATATGCATCGAGATATATTTATAATACTGGTAAGAAAAGGTTTGTCCTTTTGTTGTCATCCCTTCCCTTTTTATTTTAGCGGCATCAACCCATTTTACCTCGTCTGCAAGAGAAGCTGCCTGCTTTAAAACTGCCTCCGCCTCCGGTTCCTGGCTTTCAATTACAACCGTAGTTCCTTTCTTGATAATCCCTGCTTTTTCACTTGCAATCTTATCCAGGGTATCGCCAAGCAGGCTTGTGTGGTCATAACCGATTTTGGTAATCACAGCAACTTCCGGCACTCCTAGCGCATTGGTGGAATCTAACCTTCCGCCAAGCCCGGTCTCCATGACCATGACATCACATTTTTGTTCTCTAAAATAAAGCACTGCCATGAGCATACAGTAATCAAACATGGTCGGATAAACGCCAAAGTCCTGCTCCAGTAAAAAATTTCCGATTCTTGCGCAGTCTTCTTTTGGTATCATCTCTCCGTTTACCTGAATCCGCTCTCTGAAATCGACCAGGTGAGGTGACGTAAACATCCCCACTTTCAGTCCGGCCTCCTTTAAAATAGAGCACAAAAAAGCAGAGACGGAGCCTTTTCCATTCGTCCCTGCAATGTGAAAAAATGGAATATCCTTCTGGGGACTGCCAAGTTTATGTAACATTACGCGGCTGATTTCTACCCCGGTCAGATTTCCAAAACGTCTTTTATTTTCAATTGTGTCAATCACTTCTTCGTATGATAATTCCTGCATTTTTTCTGCTGCCTCTGCCGGATGAAAAAGCAAGGAGTCTCGCTTATACCACCATGATAATTCCACCGTCATTGGCATACATGCTGCTGACTCCTGCGGTATTTACCATAATAATATCCTTAAAATGTGCCTGTTTTTCAATGTGTTCTTTCACTTCCAAAGCACGCGCCGGACAATTACAATGTGCAATCGCGACAATCTTTTGCTCCAAATCTTTTGTTTTGGATAGCATCGTCGTAATCATCTTATCCAACGCTTTTTTCATTCCTCTTGCCTGATCGAGCTGACAGATTGAGCCCTCCTTCGTTGAACCCATGACGGGTTTGATGTTTAATGTGTTGGCAATAAATGCTTTTACATTACTTAATCTTCCATTTTTACGGAGTGTCTCTAACGATTCCAGCACAAAATAAGTATTCATCTCCTCGATGTACGCCTCTACCTGCTCAACTACTTCCTCAAACTTCAGTCCGGCCTCTTCACATTCCTTAATCTTCATTCCAATCAGAGTCTCGCCAACGGATGCTGATTTGGAATTAAACACATAAATATTTTTTGCATCACCGTACTCTTCCTCGTACAGATTTTTCGCTAAAACCGCACTGTTGTAGGAGCCGCTTAACTGGTTTGACAGTGTCACAACGTAAAAGTTCTGTGCATCTTCCCGAAAGCACTCTAAATATTTTTCCGGAGAAGGACAGGAAGATTTCGGTCCATTCTCACTCTGCTCTACCATCTTCAAAAAAGAAAGCTGGTCAAAGCTCTCATCATCTACGATTCTTACTCCGTCCACCTCTAATTCCAGCGGTACGGATTTAAAATGATCATCCTTTTTTAATTCGTCCGTCAATTCTCCACAGCTGTCAATTATGATCTTATACATGATATATCCTCCATTCAAACAACACGATCTTTGTCTTATTTTTCGCATTTGTTTATCAAAAACATGATTAATGTTAATTTTTTCTATTTGATGTAGTTTTTAATACTACATGATAGTAACACAAAAACCGTGTTTTGAAAAGAGGTTTTTTCCATCCTTTTTATGCCTGAAAATATGCAGTTACCATATTTTTTAGAGAATCGATATCCTTCGTACCCATCAGCTCCCTTGCAGAATGCATGGCAAGAAGCGGAATTCCAACATCGACGGTCTTAACCGGAAGCAGGGAAGACGCGATGGCTCCTAAGGTTCCGCCGCCAACCATATCCGAACGGTTGACAAATTTCTGGTATGGAATCTGTCCGGCATCGCAAAGCTGCTGTAAAATAGAAACCGATTCACAGTCTGTCGCATAAGACTGGGAGCATGCCTCTTTGATGCAGAAACCTTTTCCAAGAACCGGCTGGTTGGTGACATCCATTTTTCCTGGCTGGTTTGGATGAAGTCCGTGTGCAACGTCCACCGAAAGGAGCATACTCTGATACCAGTCCTGCTCAAAGAGTTCTTCTCTTCCAAGTGCCTTTGCCAGGCGTCTTAACATATCGTGAAGCAAAATAGAGCCTGCTCCCTGCTTGGTCTTACTTCCGATTTCCTCATGGTCAAATAAAGCAATGAGGTTCACGCCGTCGGTACGTTCTGCATCGATAATGGCAGATACAAGTGCCGAGCAGGAGGTTAAGTTGTCTAATCTTGGGCTGGAAATGAAATCATCGCTGACTCCGACGTAAGAAGGTTCTTCTGTACAATAAACGCTCAGTTCAAAATCCAAAATATCTTCTTTTGCAACCGAAAGTTCCTCTGCGAGATAACTTAAGAAGTAATCGTTGGTCTTTTTCTCCTCTGGAATCATCCCAAGAAGCGGAATCAGATCAATCTGTCTGTTGAGTTCTACGCCCTTGTTTACCTCACGGTTCATGTGGATTGCAAGATTTGGAATCGTAAGCACCGGTTTTTTCGACTGGAACAATACCATCTTTGGTGCAAATACATGCTCACTTCGAACCGCCACACGTCCTGCAATTCCAAGCGGACGGTCTAACCAGGTATTTAAGATTGGTCCTCCGTACACTTCCACATTCACCTGTGCGTAAGAATGGTTCGACATATCTGCACTTGGTTTGATGCGAAGGCATGGATAATCGGTGTGTGCTGCTGCAAGGCGAAGAAATGGTGCCTTATCTTCTTTTTCTGCTTCCTTAGGCAGTGTAAATGCAAACAGGGTTGTGCCATGGTGGTTTACATAATATTTTCCACCTTTTTCCAGATTCCATTTTGAATCATACGCAAGTGACGCAAAACCTGCTTCTTTTAATCGTTTTTCACAGCTTTCTACGGTATGAAATGGTGTGATACCATCTTTTAATAATTGAAATAATGCTTGTTGTTCTTTCATATCTTTTTTCAGGATATAACTCCCGATACTCCTTTTTTCATTTTCCCCTCTATTCTACTATAAAATACCTCATATATTAAGGCATTTTTCAAATTTTTTCACGACACGTCATATCCAACCCATCTTTCGTATGCTATAATAGGCTCATCGAAAAAGAAAGGCAAACAAACTATGATTGCATTAAACCTGATTGAAATTGGAACTTTTATGAATAAACTGCTGCGCAGTGAACTGTTTGACCACTTTTTGCTGCAGGAAGCAACCATTCAAAGTGGCGTCAGCTATGTGATAGATGGACATCTTAATATGAATTTTTATGCAAAAGAGGAATTAGAGGAACAAGGGATAACGGAATTTACTTTTGCACCTTTTTCCATGGTCCGCACAAACTGTTATGACCTGATAAAAGGGAAGCGGACACCGTCCCATTTTAAATTTGTTTTTCTGCTGTCACAAAAGCACTTAGAACGGACGCTAACGCAGACAAAAAGCGGTCTTTCAACCTCTGATATCAGTGCCGTTTTTCTGAATTTGAACTACCAGAACCAGAAGCTGATGCTGACCACCGGTGTCTCTTATAAGACCTTTGTATTAGATAAGAGTTTCGAATCCGAATGGGACCTTATGATAAGAAATTTTCTCAAGAAAAATGGGATTTCTTACGAAGAACTTTAATATATTTTCTTTACTTTTGTATAACGTTATGTTATCCTTTACCTATGCTATTATTAGCATACATTATTTTTTGGAGGTACTTTCAATGAACAAGGGTACAGTAAAATGGTTTAACAACCAAAAAGGTTACGGATTCATCTCCGACGAACAGGGAAACGATGTATTCGTACACTACTCAGGTCTTAACATGGAAGGATTCAAATCCTTAGAAGAAGGCGCTGCAGTAGAATTCGACGTTGTTGATGGAGCTAAGGGTCCTCAGGCAACAAACGTAACAGTAGTAAGATAATTACTACGGTCTTTAATCAGAAGTTTCATGTACCTTTTTCTTTTTTAATAGAATTTATTTTTATTGTGGGGAATAAGATATTGTAAACAGGTATTAAAGAAAAAAGAGTGTCCAGTGTGGGCACTCTTTTTTTTTGAGCAAATATAACTACAAAAGTAATTATATGTAACCTTCCTATCACCTGATATTAGCACAGCATGTTTGGATTCTCTTCTTTTTGCAGACACTTTACGATGTTCTGGATGCCGCCACGTGCCATGCTTTCTACGGCTTCTCTGGTATAGAATGCCATGTGCTGTGTCATCGTCACATTCGGGAACTGTCTGATGTATGCCATGTTGCGGTTACTTAAAATATCCGATCTGCGGTCCTGGTGATAAATGCCCTCTTCGTTCTCAATCACATCCAGTCCAAGTGCACCTATTTTTTCGGATTCGATTCCTTTTATGATATCATCCATACACATAAGCTCTCCGCGGGCGCAGTTGATTAAGACGACACCGTCCTTCATTTTTGCGATGGATTCGCGGTTAATCATATATCTTGTCGTGGTTGCAAGCGGAACATGAAGGGAAATCACATCACTTTTTTCATATAATTCCTCCAGGGAACAATACTCAAAACGCAGGCCTTCCTTCTCTCTTTCACTGCGGTTATACGCTAAAATTTTGCAGCCAAAACCCTGCAGCATCTCGATGACTTTCCTGCCAATCTTTCCGGTTCCAACAATTCCAACCGTCAGATTGCGAAGTTCTTTTCCCATCAAGCCCTTTAGAGAGTAATCATTCGCATTCGCTCTAAAGAGTGCCTGCTTGTAATTGCGAAGTGCCATCAAAATTAACATAATCGTATATTCCGCTACACCATCCGGGTCATAATTGCCGTTACAGATATGCACCCCGTTATTTTTTGCAGCATTCAAATCAATGTGGTCATAACCGATGGTTCTTGTCGCAACGACCTTGATTCCTTTTTTTGCAATTAAATCTAAAATATCTCCTTCGATTCTTGTCTTGGTTAAGACGGTAACACCATCCGCGTCGTCCGCTAACTTTAAAGATTCCTCCGTCAGCGCCTCCGGTGTCTGAATTAATTCCACTCCTAAACGGTCTGCTTCCCGTTTCATTTCCTCTCGTTCGTCCTCGCGAACCTCATAGGCAACAATTTTCATCTGTCGTCTCCTTGTGCTGTTTCTCCTCACGATTCGAATTTTCCAATCGTCTTTCAGACGCAAACAGAGACTACGGTTTCCGCCATTGGAAAAGATAGTCTCTGTTCGTTTCTTTTTGTATTTTTACACATCTTTTTCGTTCGTGCAAGCCTGTGCTTTAAACACCTGCTGCTTTAAATCCCTGTCACTTTAAATGCATAAAGATACATTCTTATTCTTTTTCTTTGATTTCCCCTTCCTCTGTGATTTCAACATCATAAGAAAGGCTTTCCATGTATTGATACAAATCCGCTGCCTGTGTTCCTGTCAAAAGATTGGTCGTTCCATTGCTTGCTGCTGCCGGCAATAGCTGGTAGGATGCCGTTCCATCCGCATCAATGGTTACTTTTACAGCTGCCGTCTTATCAATCGTTTTATTAAAAATAAAATTGCCCAGGCTATAAAACACCGGTTTCCCATCAAAATATTGAATTCCCTGCAGGCAGTGGGTGTGTGCTCCGATGACAAGGTCTGCCCCCGCCTCAATGTACTCTTTTCCAAGGGAAGTCTGGTAAGCTTCCGGCGTTGTATTCCGCTCAATTCCCCAATGCACATAGACGGTCAGGAAATCACATTCTTGCTTTGCTGCCTTGATTGCTGCCAAAAGCTTTGTCTCATCGTAGGTGCAAAACATTCCCGGCTGATTGTTTTCGATATTCCAGCTTCCAACCGGAATCACACGGGAGGCTGCAAGATAGCCGAATTTTTTGCCATTTGCCTCGATTATCTGCAGCTGACTCGCACGTTCGAACGTATCCCCGGCTCCTGCATACAAAATTCCGGCATCATCCAGCGTCTTGAAACTGTCTTCTAAAGCTTCTGTTCCGTAATCTAGCGCATGGTTGTTGGCAAGGGAGACAATATCTACCCCCATCTCGGTAAATGCACTGACATACTTTGGATCTACCCGGAAGGTATATTGCTTGTCCGGCGCCTGTGTTCCCCTGGTACTAAACGGAAATTCCTCATTCATCATCAAAATGTCTGCATCCTGTAACTCGGTTAACATCTCCTTTGAGACAACATTTTCAATTCCTCCGGCCAGATAATTTCCCTCAAATGTGTATGCAAAGCAGGCATCCCCTGTAAATACAAGTGTAGTTGGTTCGTTCTCCTGTTCTGTGTCACCATCACTCTTTACCTTTGCTTCATCCTCTGTGGCTGGCTGCGACATCTCCTCGCTGTCCTGCTTAGGTTGCGGCGTCTCGGTCATACTTTCTTCTGTCTGTTTGTCCGCCTTTGCATCTGCCGGTGCCGCATCCTTTTTCCACACCACTTTTGTCAATAATAAAACGACAAGCAGGACAACCGAAAGTGCTGCCACTGTATATAGAATGATTCGATTTCTTTTACTCACGTAAAGCCCTCTCTTTCCAATATAATTCGCTTCACTCACTTGCACTCATTATACCATAACCTTCCTTTTTCGCCTATGGTTGTTCTTCCATTTCATCAAACTGGTATGCTATTTTTTAATAAAACTGGTTATTTCTATAATACCATCTTGTGATATGATACAGATACTTTCGGAAATCCGTTTTCTGTTCTCACGATACGAATCGGACTTCCTAGAACTACAAGAGAGGACTGTTTCTTATGACAAATGAAAATCTTAAAAAATGGGTGATTGCGGCATTGATGGCTGCATTAACCTGTGTTGCAACTATGGTAATTAAGTGTCCAACCCCTACTTTTGGATACATTCATCTTGGAGATGCCTTTGTGCTGCTTTCCGGTATTATTCTTGGACCACTTTATGGTGCTGCGGCTGCCGGTATCGGTTCCATGTTTTCTGATATTTTTTCCGGATATGTTTCCTGGGCTCCTGCCACTCTCATCATTAAGGCTTTGACAGCCTGCCTTGCCGGACTGTTATTCCATCGTCTCCAGCATGTATTCAAATCCAAAGGTGCGCGCTGCTTTGCTGTGATAAGCGGTGGCATTTTGGGTGAGGCACTGATGGTACTTGGTTACTTTTTGTATGAGGCGGTTCTTGCTGCACTTGCAAGCGGTTCCTTTAACCAAGCATCCCTGGCTTCCGGTATTGCATCTTCTGCAACCGGAATTCCTTTTAACATTGTGCAAGGAATCACAGGCATTGTCATCTGTTGTCTGCTGCTTCCAGTTTTTTCCAAAATTCCAGATATCAAAGAATGGGTTGCAAAATAATGCAGCCCATTTCTTTTCTCACATATTTTAAAATATCTCTATTCGTCCTCGCCTGTTTCCAGGGAAACATCTCCAACTCCACAATCCAAAGATACTGTCTTAGCTGCACCCTCGTTTTGAATGGTTTTCTTTCCACCAAGGTTGCTGTATGTGCTGCCATTGATGTCAATTTCACCCAGTCCACACTGTAAATCGTAATTGAAATCAGATTCTTTTCCAGTCAGATAGAAACTTAAGGAACCGACTCCGCAAGAGCCTTTGATGTCACCACGAACCGTTCCGGTCAGACTTGCCTCCCCGACTCCGGCATCTACATGTACATTTTGGAAATCGCCGGATAAAACATCAATGTCACCCGCTCCGGCGTCCATGGTGAAATCTCCTGTCACATGCAGATAATCTGCTGTAAAATCTCCTGCTCCTAAGGAAACCGTCATTTCTTTTGTTACAAAGTCTGCATCTTCTATATCCATATCAGACGCACCAACTTCCGCGTTGAATTTCTCAAACTCCATATTTGCCGGGAAAGTCACCTCAATGGTGGCACTGTCGTTTTGGTGTGCTTTCGTTTTATACTTTACGGTAAGCTCCTTATCCTTGACATAACTTTCAAAACGGTTTGCCTCACCATCAAGCATCCGCACCGTCACCTGAGATGCATCTGCATCTGTTTTTACATCCACATACGCCGCACCTACTTCTAAAGAAACCTTTTGTATTTCAGATGCATCAAATACTTTTATAATATCTGTTCCATTCGCTGCCCTTTCATTTGACCATGTAATACCATTTTCAAATTCCCAGTTTCCAAAATCAAACTCTCCTGACTTTGCCATGTGATAAACCGTTCCAAGTCCTGCCCCCATTGCTGCTGCAATTCCACAGAAAATGATTCCAACAGCAGCAATCACTGCCACAACAATTAGCGACACCTTCGTAAATTTTTTCATATCAATAACCAACCCTTTCCATTGCAATGCATACTCTCAATTTTACGCTAGTCTTTCCTTTTTTCTTTTCTGAAATGGCATCTTGCACAATTTCACGATGCCTTTGCAAATCCACGGTAATGCCACTGCGCATAACCAGACCAGTAAGACAACGGCAAGTAATCCGATTGCAATTAAAATCAATCCGATGCCGATGACTGCAAGCCCTACTGCCGGACTTCCTGAGAAAAGGAGACCGCCTCCAACGCCTAACACTACAAATCCTGCGATGATACATCCGCCAACAACTGCTACAACACTCGCAAGCACAGCCAGCAAACAGGCAGCTACTGCCACTATCAATGCAGCTACAACAGCGAGCAGTGTCAACCAGATTGGGCAGGTTAAAACTGCAACAATAATACCAAGTACAATTGTAGTTGTATTCTTCTTTTTCTTCTCAACACTCTGCAGATTCTGGATAGTCTGATTGACATTGTTAATGTATTCCTGCTGGTTATAAGCGTTGGAATATGCATTCGATGTCTGCTGCCCCTGATTCGGTGCTGACTGTCCGCTGTCCTCAGCCGTTCCTGCCAGATCTGCTTTGATACTCTGTGCGACTTTCTCCGGAGATTCTAATTCCCGGATAATGTCCTCTTCTTTATTTTCTCCTGCGTCCTCGAAATAGCTGCGGTAAAATGCCAACGCTTCCACACGCTCTTCTTCCGAGATATCCTGTAACAAAATTTCCAACCTATTTAAAAATTGTTCTCGATTCATAACATCCTCCCTTTATATTTCTCCGTTAAATAAGGCTGATATTTTGGAAGCGTAGTCTTCCCAAGCCTCTCGATACATGGTCAGCTTTTCCTGGCCTGCATCCGTAATCCGATAGTATCTTCGGTTTCTTCCTCCACATTCCACGTCATATACTTCCAGGCAGGCATCCTTTTGAAGCCGACGTAAAACCGGGTATAACGTTGATTCAGAAACATCAATTGCTTTCCTGACATCCTGGGTTATTTTATAACCGTATGTGCCTTCCTCCTCTTTCGACACAACCGCTAACACAATTGCATCTAAAAGGGCTGCACCCGTATTGTAAACCATGCACTCACTCCTTTTTCTTTGCTTTGATTCCTGTGTGTTCCTCACTCACAAGAACATTTTATAATATTATATTTGTTTATATATTATTTCTTAATTAATACTATATACCATATAGTATTGTTTTGTCAACACTATCTTTCTTAAAAACTTCTTAACATCAATGTGGAACGGTTTTGGCAGGTTCACCGACCGGGTGCATGCCTATGCTCCAAAATTCGTTAATTGGCACGCGCGAAGAACCCCAACTTTTCAGACATGCGCGTGCCTCCTCCCCAAATACAGCATATAGGCATGTAAAATTTTTTCTTTCTTTTTTTCTAAACCTGTGCCTATCCATTAAATTTAGACGAATGGCATGCACAGCCGCCGAAACATATGCATGCCTATCAGCATAAAAATAGTGGAAGGCACTATATTTTTTCCTTTTACATACAAAATATAACATGCCTCCTCGGTAAAAAAGTGGAATTGGCACGCGCGGTTTACATAAAATTCCATAGAATGTGCATGTCAAATGATATAAATTGAGCTTAAGGCACGCAAACTCAATGAAAAATGTGCCCCGCCTTTTTCATTATCTATTAACAAGGAAACAGTAAGCTGATTTTATAAAACAAAAAGCTGTGTGCCGCCGGTATTTCTACCAGCGACACACAGCTTTTTCAACATACAGCCTCAGTTACTATCTTTGATACGAAACTTTTTCTACTTACAGCCTCAGTCACTCTCTTTGATACAAAACTTTTTCTACTTACAGCCTCAGTCACATCTTTGAGACGAAACTTTTTTGGCTTACAGACTCAGTCACTATCTTTGATACGAAGCTTTTTGGGCTTACAGACTCAGTCACTATCTTTGATACGAAGCTTTCTGCTCTGCTTATTTATACAACATCCGCTCTTTTTATAATACCAAATCCAATCGGATATGGTCCTGTATGAACCGCAATTGTTGCTCCAATCTGGAAAATTGGAAGTTCCTCTATTCCAGTTTTTTCTTTCACCATTGGCAATGCCATCTCGCGGAAGCGAAGTGCTTCCTCATAATCATATCCATATCCAATGTTGATGGTATATTCGTCCTTTGTCACATGACGTTCGTCGATATACTGGGAGAGCATCTCGATTACTTTTTTCATGGATTTTTCCCGGTTACGGACAACACCTGAATTGTGAATCTCCCCTTCCTTTAAAGTAATGAGAGGTTTTATCTTTAATGCACTGCCTGCGATACCCATTAATTTTCCGATACGACCACCGTGTTTTAAATAATCGATGCTTCCAATCGTAAAGAAAATACGACTAGATTCGCGAATGGCAAGAAGGCTTTCTACCATCTTTTCGTAACTGTAACCAAGATCGCGGATACGGCATGCTTCTAAGACATACAAACCCTGTAAAACAGTATCTACCGTGGAATCAATAACGGTAATTTTTGCATCTGGATACTCTTCTAATACCATGTCCTTTGCTGTTGTGGCAGACTGCATGGAACCACTGAATTTTGTTGTAATACAAATACATATCATTGGTATCTTTTTCTCTGCTAGTGGGCGGAAAATCTGATAGTAATCATCGACAGACGGCATGGATGTCTTTGGGAACACATCTGGATGGTCTACCATCTCCTGGTAAAATTTACGGACATCAAGCTCCACCATCTCTTTTAAATATGTCTCACTGTCAAAAGACACATAAAATGGCACTACCGTTATATCTTTTTCTTTGGTCAGCTCTCTTGCAAGATCACAAGAACCGTCCGTTATAATCTGAATTTTTTCCTGCATAAAATAATTCTCCCTTATTCTCTAATTCTATACTCCAAGCTCGCCAAGCGCCTTTTCCATACGCTCTAATGCTTCCTTTATTACCCAGGTCGGGCAGGCTAAATTAAGTCGTTCAAATCCTTCGCCCGCTTTTCCAAAAATATATCCTTCATCTAAAAACCACTCTGCTTTTTGCTGCATAAAAGTCTCTAACTCTTTTCCATTCATCCCAAGCGCACGGAAATCAATCCACATCAGATAAGTTCCCTGCAATGGAGAAACTTTAATCTGTGGAAATTTCTGTTCAAAAAACTGTTCTACCAGTTTTTTATTCTGATCAATCACCTGTAACAACTCAGCAAGCCAGTCCTCGCCATAGCGATAGGCAAGCTCGCATGCCTGATATCCTAAAATATTCAAAGCAAAATATCCTCTTGCTCCGGTCATCTTGTTACGGTAGGATGCATTCGGAATTAAAATATTGGAAGTCTGGAATCCGGCAAGGTTAAATGTCTTACTTGGCGCTGTACAGATTGCACAGTTATTCAGGTAATTATCGGAAAGCGTTCCCATCGAAACATGCTCATATCCCGGTAAAACCAAGTCAAAATGAATCTCATCACTGATGATAAACACATGATTTTTCAAACAAATATCGGCAATACGAACCAGCTCGTCTCTTGTCCAGATACGTCCAATCGGATTATGTGGACTGCATAAAATCAATAGTTTTACTTCCTCTCTGGAAGCTTTTTCTTCAAAATCTGCAAAATCAATCGAATATGTGCCATTCTCATTTACAAGTGTAGTTTCAACAAGCATACGATCGTGCTGTCTTACCGCCATCGAAAACGGATAATAAACCGGTGTCATAATAAGGACACCATCCCCAGGCTCTGTAAATGCCTGTACCATCTCGTGCAATGCCGGCACAACACCCGCGGTCTCAACAATCCATTCCTTTTGCGGTGTAAATCCGTGATGGCGCTTCATCCAGTCAATCACACTCTCATAATAGGAATCTGTCGCACAGGTATATCCCATAATATGCGTATCCAGATATTTTTTTAACCCTTCCATAATCTCTGGCGCATTCTTAAACTCCATATCTGCAACCGAAAAAGGTACCACTTCTTTCCCTACTTCCGGGCTCTTTTCATACATCTCGTTCCATTTCTCGGAACCTGTATCTTCTCTTCGAACTAATGTTTCAAAATCGTACTTCATCGGGATATCCTCCACCCATTTTCCTCATGTCTACTAATCTTACCACACAATATTAAAAAGTTTAAGTAAAATTCCTATTTTTTTACCAAAAATTTATGGAATACTTTCTTATATCTGTTTTACCTGTTCCGCAAGGTCCTCAAAGTAATGTCCGCCTATCTGCTTTTTCACGATTTCGCCCTCTTTTTCGTAACAGTATCCCGCTTTTGTGTATTGTTCATCACGAATACACTCTGTCCCATCGCTGGAAACAACCGTCTTCGTGCAGTAACCGTCCTCATAAAAAGCTGAATGGAACCGCTCTCCCATTTTTTCTTTTCCACGCCTTGCACATTCTTTTGTGAGATTTTCTTTCATCAGAATTGGCAGATGGGTGATGTTCATATTTCCATAAGTGAGATTTCTTTCCTGGCTTTCCAGAGTCATTGGTTTGGCAAAATTTTCTTGTTTTCCAAACATCATAGGCTGGGCAAGAGCTTTCTGTTTTTCCTGGCTGGCTGGATGGAACACGTCTTTCTGTTCTTCCTTCATTTTCTCTGCCAGATTTTCCATCTCTTCCTCTAACTTTCTGACATCTTTGACATGAACTGTCTGCTTCCTATCTCCAGATGTCATTTCGATATCTGCGCTGCTTTTTGTCTCTGTATTTTTTTGAATTGAAGCTTCTTTATTAATTACAATTGTAGTTGTAATTTCTTTTTTTACTGTTACTTTTGTGTAAAACCCTTCTGGAAACTGATACATGATTTTCTCCTGTCTGTCATCTTACTCTTTCTTTTTCATTATATCAGATTTTATCAAGAAAAACAGGTGCGAGACACTTCTTGCATTGCCACTTGTGGACTAAACCGGTGATTTGGATTACCCTAACAGTTTTAGAATTATCTTGGCAGCTTAAAATTACCTTGGCAACTCGAAATTGTCCTAGTAGCTTTAAAGTTACCTTGGCAGCTTGATGTTACACTAGCAACTTAGAATTTCCCTGACAACTTTAAAATTGCCTTGGCAGCTTTGGAATTGCCCTGGTAGTTTGATGTTTCCTCGGCAACTTTAAAATTGCCTTGGCAGCTTGAAGTTCCACCACAACTTATAATTGCTGAAATGATACTTTACAATATAGCATCATTCTTTCTAAAATTATCCAATTACAAGTCATATTTTGTTATTATGTAAACTGTTTTTTGTTCGATTATACAAGGGAAAAAGAAATTTTTAAATTTATCCAATAATCACACGTTTTTCTTTTTATTTTAGACAATAAATTTGAAGCCTTTTGTATTTATCCAAATTGCCTATTTATGAGTTTACATAACTTATTTTTCAGACAGTTTTTGGATAATTTTTGCAGAGCATTTTACTATATAATTCCGGGTGCCAAAAAGTAGAAGATAAATTACTTGCTGGCAAATTGTACAAAGGCAGACTAATTTTGTGACTTTTGGGAATTCTTTTCATTTCCCCACTCGCGTGAACCTAAAATACCGCCAGTCTCTGCGACTGACGGTATTTTATCACGTACCCCAAACACGATGTGTGTTTGATAACGGCTTCTCTTCTATTGGAATCGTATTTTCTACTCTTCTTCTTCGACTTCTAATGTTTTGATATTTAATTCCTCTAACTGTTTCTCATCCACGATACCAGGTGCTTTTGTCATGAGACAGGAAGCATCTTTTACCTTAGGGAAAGCAATGACGTCACGGATGGATTCAGCGTGAACCATATGCATGACAAGACGGTCTAAGCCGTATGCAAGTCCTGCGTGTGGTGGTACACCATACTTGAAGGCATCTAACAGGAAACCAAACTGTTCATGTGCTCTTTCTTTGGTAAAGCCAAGAACCTCAAACATTTTTTCCTGAATATCGTCCTGATGGATACGGACAGAACCACCACCAAGCTCCGTACCATTTAACACGATATCGTATGCTTTTGCACGAACTGCTCCTGGATCTGTGTCAATCTTATCCCAGTCCTCTTCCATTGGCATGGTAAATGGATGATGCATTGCCATGAAACGGTTTTCTTCATCTGACCACTCAAGTAATGGGAACTCTGTTACCCATAAGAAGTTGTACTGGTTTGGATCTAACAAATCTAATTCTTTTGCAAGCTCTAAACGGAGTGCTCCAAGAACATTCCATACAATCTTGTTCTTATCTGCTGCAAAGAGTAATAAATCTCCTGGCTGTCCGTCCATTGCTGCAACTAAAGCTTTCAGTTCTTCTTCTGTCATGAATTTTGCAAAAGAGGACTTGTAAGTGCCATCTTCATTTACTGCTAAATAAGCAAGACCTTTTGCACCGTAACCTTTTGCAAATTCTACTAATTTATCAATCTTTTTACGTGGCATAGTTGCCTGGCCTTTTGCATTGATACCACGAACAGAACCACCATTTTCAAGTGCACTGGTAAAGACGGAGAATCCACATCCTTTGACGACATCGGATACATCCTGTAATTCCATGCCAAAACGGGTATCTGGCTTATCAGAACCGAAGCGGTCCATTGCTTCCTGCCACGGCATTCTTGGTAATGGAAGCTGTACATCTACGCCGATTGCTTCTTTGAAAATGTATTTTAATAATCTTTCATTGACTTCTAAGACATCTTCTACGTCTACGAAAGATAATTCCATATCAGCCTGTGTAAATTCCGGCTGTCTGTCTGCACGAAGATCCTCGTCACGGAAACATCTTGCAATCTGGAAGTAACGATCATATCCAGAGCACATCAAAAGCTGTTTGTAAAGCTGTGGAGACTGTGGAAGTGCATAAAAATGTCCCGGATGAACACGGCTTGGTACTAAGTAGTCTCTTGCTCCTTCTGGAGTCGATTTACAAAGCATTGGTGTCTCGATTTCCAAGAAACCTTCGTTCATCATAAACTGTCTCATTAAGTTTGCTACCTTGCTTCTTAACATCAGGTTCTTCTGGATGTCAGGTCTTCTTAAATCAAGGTAACGATATTTCAAACGGATGTCATCCTTTGTCTGGCTGTTCTCTTCAATCTGGAAAGGTGGTGTCTCAGATTCGGAAAGAATACGGATATCAGATGCAATGACCTCGATATCTCCGGTTGCAAGATTTTCATTTACAGCTGCGGAACGTTTCTCCACTTTACCGGTAACAGCGATTACAAATTCGCTTCTTAAACGCTCTGCTTTTTCATATCCTTCTTTTCCAACTGTGTCTTCGTTGAACACAAGCTGTAAGATTCCGGAACGATCTCTAAGATCGATAAAAATCAAACTTCCTAAATTTCTTCTTTTCTGTACCCAGCCCATAACGGTTACAGTTTCTCCAATGTTTTTATTGGAAACTTCGGTACATCTGTGACTTCTGTGAAGTCCGCGCATTGACTCTGCCATAACAATTTCCTCTCTATTTCTACTAAAAATTTATCATTCACACATTTTCCTTTGAAAAATGTGATATCTGTCCATTCACACCTTAAAAATGATGACTAATCATTGTCGTGATTGAAAAATTCGATAATGTCTTTGTAGCCTTCTGCTGCAAGTTTTTCTTTCTGGAACTTCTTGTTCTTATTCATACGGACAACCAAAACCTGTTTTCCGGCTGTTCTTTCTTCCTGCGCTTTTGCAATGACTGCATTTAATTTTTCTGTCGGATAATTTTTTTCAATCAGATATGCAACCTTTGGACGCTGCATTGGAACTTCAAATCCACTTTCCATTAACAATAAGACAATTCTTTCAAATCCGATGGAAAATCCACAGGCCGGAATGTCCTGTCCGGTAAATTTGCCAACCATCTTATCGTAACGTCCGCCGCCACCGCAGGCAGCACCAAGTTCTGGCATTGCGATTTCAAAAATAGTTCCGGTATAATAGCTCATTCCACGAACCAGGGTAGGATCAAAGACCAGTTTAAAGTCCGCTGTCTTTGCACCATCTACGGTTGTGATGATTTCCTGTAAGTTCTGTCTAACTTCCGGGTCTAAGTAATCTTTCAAAGTAGAAGCAAGGTAAGAAAGACCATCTTTTGCCTGTTCCACTCCCTTAAATAACTCTAAGTATTTCTCAATGGATTCTTTTGCATAACCTTCTTTTGCAAGTTCTTCTGCAACACCATCAAGACCAATCTTATCCATCTTATCTAAAATGATAAACACGGTATCGAATTCTTCTTCCGGGAATCCGCTGTAAGACGCCATTGCTTTTAAGATTCTTCTCTCGTTGATTCGAATCTCAAAGTTCTTGAATCCAAGTCTTCCAATTGTTGTAGTTGTAGCAAGAATTAACTCAATTTCAGCAAGGTTGCTTGGCTCACCGATGATATCGATATCACACTGCATGAACTGTCTGTAACGGCCTCGCTGTGGTCTGTCTGCTCTCCATACGCTTCCCATCTGAAGAGATTTGAATGGGGATGGCAAATCATTGGAATTATTCGCATAATAACGGACAAGTGGTACGGTCAAATCGTAACGCATACCAAAGTCTGTAATATCTGCTTCTGTTTTGGCCTCGTCTAATTTGAGTTTTTCGCCACGTTTCATTACCTTGAAAATAAGTTTTTCATTTTCTCCACCCTGCTTGTTGCTAAGGTTGGCAATGTTTTCCATACATGGTGTTTCAATCGGGGTAAAACCAAAACTTCTATATGTCTCTTTGATTACCTGCTGCACATAATCACGAATCTGCATTTCCTGAGGTAAAATATCTTTCATTCCGTTGACCGGTTTTTTACTTAATGCCATGAGATTTCCTCCATTTTTCTGATTTTTCGTTCTATCATTTCATCTACACGATTCAAATACTCTTCCACATTTTTCACGTTCTCGACACGTTCCATGCGGTAGCCTTGTTGCTTTTCGTCCTCAAAAACAAACTTTGTGGTAGAACCGGCACCAAGTGCCATTATAGTCTGTTTTTCTTCCATAATCAAGACATTATAGATACCTGCTTTGCCTTTTGACGCATAACCGACATTTTCCAGGTTGCCAGCCATACTTTTCTGGCGGTATAAATAATACGGCTCTAAGCCAAGTTCTTTTGCATATTGCTCCGCAAGTTCCATATGTTCCTGGGTATTGACGATTTCATATTCCTGGTACTGGTCCTTGAACATATTCAGTCTTGCCGCACGTTTTAGGGCAAGTGAATGGACGGTCAGGTTGTCCGGTTTTAATTCCTTGATACACTCCATAGTGTGTCTGACATCCTCAAGGTTCTCACCCGGAAGACCCATAATCAAATCCATATTGATATCATCAAATCCAATCTCCCTTGCCATCTGAAAGCTCTCTATCGTCTGCTCTACTGTGTGATGTCTGCCAATCAGTTTTAGCGTTTCCTGCTTCATGGTCTGTGGATTGATGGAAATTCTTGTAATATGATGTTGATAAAGAACTTCTAGCTTTTCTCTTGTAATACTGTCCGGTCTTCCCGCTTCCACCGTAAATTCCAGGCAGTCTGATAAATCAAAACTACATTTAATTTTTCGAATCAGGCGGTCTAACTGATACGCCTCTAACGTGGTCGGTGTTCCTCCTCCAATATAGATGGAATTGAGATGTTTTTTTGCAAATTTTACAGCTACAAAATCAATCTCTTTTTCCAGCGCATCCAGATAAGCATCCATGCGGTTTCGCCAGGACGCAAGCGGATAAGAGGTAAACGAGCAGTAAAGACAGGTCGTCGGGCAGAACGGAATTCCAATGTAAAGACTGTATCCGTCCTTATAATCAATCCTCCTTAGCATCGCAAGTTCGCGCTTTGCAATGTCAATAGAAAGATTGATTTTTTCATCGGAGGCAAGATATGTCTCTTTCATGTGCGCGCGGATTGCGTCCTCGCTCTCGCCCTCTTCTAACAACTTCATCGGAATCTTCGTCGGACGGATGCCGGTTAAGGTTCCCCACGGCAATTTCTTGTTACAATACTCAGACAGCATCTCGTAGAGCGCCTGTTTTAATTGATTCTTCGTCTCGGTTCTATCCGAAAAATCAACTACAATTGTCTTTTCTTTTAAAATTTCCTCTGTTTTAGCCTGGGAAAAAATCTCATCCAGCGAACGTTTCTTGATTCTTGAATGACTATCCTGGAACATATCCACAGGTACATCCCCGTAGGAATAACTTTTCCACAAAAAATGAATGTTTTCCTGTGCATAAGTAATCTCCCAGTACATCGTCACAATCTCTTCGAACTTCTTTTCCTCATTCGAAACACTTACGTTTTCTTTCGGGAAAAAGGCTTTCATCAAAGAATGAATATCATATTCAAATTCAGGTTTACTTACTTTTACAACTATCATCTTTTACTCCATTACATGGGTTTCTTCTATAAATATGGGTTATACATCCGCTCAGTTCCGATGGAAGTCAACTCATTATGTCCGGTATAGACCATTGTCTCATCCGGCAGCGGCATCAGTTTTTCCTTGATGGAACGCACAATTGCAGACGCACTTCCTTTTGGGAAATCGGTTCTGCCAACCGATGTGCAAAAAAGGGTGTCCCCACTAAACACTGCATTCTGATAAGGGAAATAATAGCAGCAGCCTCCCACCGTATGACCCGGTGTGTGAAGCACACGGATGTGAAATCCTGCCAAATCAAGTTCCTGCTCATCTTTTAAATAATGATCCGCATGAAAAACGCGCTGTGTGCCTTCCCAGCCACTTAAATTCAGTTCTGGATTCTCTAACGTTTCCTTCTCTGCTTCCTGTGCATAAATCTCTACCTGCAAAAGTTTTGCTAACTCCTCTGCCCCTGTCGCATGATCAAAATGACCATGGGTTAACAGAATTGCAACCGGTTTTAACTGCTCTTCCTGCACTTTTTTTGCAAGCTCTTTTGCACTCGCACCCGGATCAATGACTATCACTTCCTTGGTGTCATCGTTTATCGCAAAATAACAGTTTGTCTGTACCATTCCAACTACATATTGTTCTACTCTAAGTGGTGCCATCTTAACATCCTCATCTTTCTATCCAAACTGTGGACTTTCCTCTGCTTCTCTTATTCAGAAAAGAAACCACCGTACTGTTAGCCGGTGGTTCTTTCAATATCAATAATACTGTCAATCTGACGCAATTTGTCAATTACGCTGGTTAATTCTGCTTTTCCTTTTGTACTGAAAGATAAATCAATTGTTGCGATTCCCTGCTTGCTTGTCTTTGAATGAATCGCATTGATATCGATTTCCCGCTCTGTGAATACACGTGTGATATCCACAAGTAAGCCAGTTCTGTTATTTCCGAATATCTTAATCTCGGCACGGTATAATCCATTGCTGCCGGATTCTTCATCGTGCTGCCATTCCGCATCAATCAGGCGCTCCTTTTCCATATCGGATAGATTGATAATGTTGATACAATCAGTTCGATGAATGGAAACACCTCGGCCTCTTGTGACAAATCCGACAATCTCATCGCCAGGAACCGGGCTGCAGCATTTTGAAAAATGAACTGCAACGTCATAAAGACCTTTTACAATAATGCCGCTCTTTGACTTCTTAAGCGGTGTTTTATCCTTATTCTCGGAAATCGTCTCAAGGACTTCTTCATCTGTGATGTGTGCAATATGGTCTTTCTTGTATTCCTCATACATACGGTTGACAATCTGACCTTCTTTTAAGCCGCCATGTCCTACCGTTGCAAGGCAGGAATTCCAATCGTGGAAACCATATTTTCGCAAAATTTTATTCTGGTACTCCGGTTTATTGATATCGGATAGATTGATTCCTTTTGCCTTACAGCAGGAGGCAATCAATTCTTTTCCTTTTACAATATTTTCTTCCTTTAAACTGCTCCTAAACCACTGGTTAATCTTATTTTTTGCCTGTGTACTCTTAACCAGATTCAGCCAGTCACGGCTTGGTCCTTTCGAGTTCTGTGAGGTAATAATCTCAATCCGGTCACCATTTTGAATCACATAGTCAATTGGTACAAGCTTGCCATTTACCTTCGCACCAATCATCTTATTACCCACAGCAGAATGAATACTGTATGCAAAATCAATCGGGTTCGAGCCGTTTGGAAGGTTTTTGACATCTCCGGATGGTGTAAAGCAAAAGACGGTGTCAGAGAACAAATCCAAGTCGCTCTTTAGCAGACTCATAAACTCCTTGTTGTCGGACATGTCTCTCTGCCATTCCAGAATCTGCCGCAGCCAGCTTAACTTCTCTTCCTCGGAAACGGTCATTGGCACGACTGCCCCGCCGTTGTTGCTTGCCTCTTTGTATTTCCAGTGAGCTGCGATACCATACTCTGCGGTACGGTGCATCTCAAACGTACGAATCTGAATCTCAAACGGCTGACCGGTTGGTCCAATCAGGGTGGTATGCAAGGACTGATACATATTTGGCTTTGGCATCGCAATGTAATCCTTAAAACGACCCGGAATCGGCTTATACATCTCATGGATGACACCGAGTGCCGCATAACAGTCCTTCACGGAATCTACAATAATACGAATCGCAAACAAGTCATAAATCTGGTCTAATGTCTTATCCTGGTTCACCATTTTCTTGTAGATACTGAAAAAGTGTTTGGCACGTCCGTCAATCTGCGCCGGAATTCCTGCCGCTTTAATATGGGCACGTACTTCCTCCACAAGCTTTTGCACATACTCATCACGGACACTTTTTCTTTGTGCAACCTGTTTAACCAAATCATAGTATGCTTCCGGTTCCAGGTATTTTAAGGACAAGTCATCCAATTCAATCTTGATTTTTGAAATACCAAGACGCTGTGCAATCGGAGCGTAAATATCCATAGTCTCCCTTGCTTTTTCCTTCTGCTTCTCCGGTGTCATGTACTTTAATGTACGCATATTGTGGAGACGGTCGGCAAGTTTAATCAAAATGACACGGATATCCTTTGCCATCGCAAGGAACATTTTTCGTAAATTTTCGGCCTGAACCTCAACCTTGTCTGCATCGTAGGACAACTGGCCTAACTTGGTAACACCATCTACAAGCAGCGCAACCTCCGCTCCAAACTCCTCGGAAATCTCCTCATCCGTCATCACCGTATCTTCCACGACATCATGAAGAAGTCCTGCCACAATCGTCTCTTTATCAAGTTCTAACTCTGCTAAAATAATCGCAACACATAATGGATGAATGATATAAGGTTCTCCAGATTTACGCACCTGTCCCTTGTGTGCCTCATCCGCAATGTGATATGCCTTCTCAATCAGCGAAATATCCGCAGACGGGTGGTATTTATGCACGCTGGCAATCAATTCTTCATATAGTTTTTCGGGGCTCTCAAACTCTTTCATTTGTTTGATGCTGTCCTCTTCTTCTCTTACCTTTTTTTCTAATTCTTCTGATGAAATATCTGCCATGTACATCACCTACTTTATCCGTCATTTTTTGTATTTAACTATTATATTTTATTTTTTTGTAAAATGCAACGTCTGTTTGTCATATCAAGGACATAACGACGCATTTTTTTGCCCTCCCGATGTACCTCCTCTAAAAATTGAAATCCCAGCTTTTGGGCGACATGGATTGACGCTATGTTTTCCGGTTCAATCAGACAATTCACGCGTTCAAACCCTAACTCTTCTTTTTCAATGAAAGACAGAATTCCTTCACAAACTTCTGTCGCATAACCCCTTCCCCAAAAAGGTGTCCCGATTGCGTATCCTAGTTCCACCTCTCCATCAAAGTCATCCCTTTGCTCAAAACCGGCACGTCCGACAAGTTTCCCGCTTTCTTTTTCAAAGACTAACCACATTCCAAACCCATAATACCGGTACATGCAATCGATATAGGCTTTTTGATATTTTTTCTCTTCTTCGTACGGATAAAGTCCTTCCATATAATCTGTCATTCCGTCATACTGATACAGTTCAAACAAATCATCCAAATCGTTCATTTCAAACTCGCGTACCAGAAGTCTTGCGGTCGTAAAAATTGTCCATGGAATTCCATGCTGCCGTTCAAATCTTTTTTCAAAAAAATCTGGTTCAAGGTCGCTTAGGTTCTCGACAACCGTATCGGTTCCTGCTAAAAATTCATCCGTCCCCGGCGGCAGATAGCCGACCCGCGCCATTCCAAGCCCCCTTGCCTGCAGCAGGTGTTCTTCCTGATTTGACAGCAACAGGGCATCCGACGCATTTATCTTTTTTCCCTGTAAAAAAGTGGTCAGATCTCCGACGCCACTCCATTGTTCGATGCGGTAAGTCGACGCTAACTTCGTATAGAAAAATCGGATGGGTGAGATGCCACTTTCCTCTGTTTCACATGACTGGATGGGTGAGGCGCCACTTTCTTCTGTTTCACTTGACTGGATGGGTAAAGCGCCACTTTCTTCTATTTCACTTGACTGGATGGGTCTTGTCCCGCCTTCTGTTTTTGCAATCTCATCAGGTGCTGTTTTTATATTGATTACAATTGTAGTTAATTTTTCTCTCATCACTCACCATCCCAAAACAGCTCGTCTAATGTCTTATCAAGTGCATGACATATCGCAAGGCAAAGTTTAATGGATGGGTTATAGTCCCCTTTTTCAATCGCATTGATTGTCTGCCTTGATACCCCCACCACGTCTGCCAAAAGCTGCTGGGACATATCTTTTGCGGCTCTGGCTGCTTTTAATTTCAAATTTTTCATGGCTGTTTCCTACCTATTCCATTTCACTCTTCTTATTTTTCCATGCAAGTACTACACATAATCCAAGGAACATAATTCCAATGAAAAGGTTCAAGATACAGTTGTTGATTTTTCCATCCTGTATGGCTTCTCCTTCTATAATGTGCTGCATGCCAAGAACCGTATTCATAAGCCCTACCGCTCCGAATAAAATATAAAATTTCTTTGGCTGGTCATTCATAGACATATATGCATCTTTCATAATGCAATAAGCTGCAAACACAAAAATTCCCAAACAGATTCCAAGAAGCATTCCGACTAATGTCTCACACCACACAATTCCTGTCATTGATTCCAAAGCTCCATACAATAAAAAGTAGATTATCATTGTAAAAAATCCTGCTTTAAATCCTTTTCCCCGCTCAATCTCCTGTCTCTCATCATACTGACAATTTGACAATTCTCCGTCTGCTACTTTCTTCGCAATCAATGATAAAATAAAAACAATAACGGCAATTCCAATAAATGCAAAAATATAATTTCCCATGTTTCTCCTCCTGTATATCAGCAAACATCTTTATCGCCTGCTGCTTCACTTTTTGCTTCCATCGTGTAATAACTGCAACCCGACTTCCGTTATCTTGATTCTAAATGTCAGACGATATTTTGTCAAGTATATTTTACATTTCATAATATACTTATATATCTTAATTTTGAAGTTAGTAATGAAACAGTCATCCATGGAGCATCTAGGAGATCATTTGTATTCTGTGTGCACCGGGCTTGACCGCGACACGGTGGAATTAATGAGCATCTACGCAGGTCATTGGTATTCTGCGCGCGCCCTGTCCCTATCTATATTGGGCTATCAGACATGGCGCTTTTACTTTTTCACGTCCGTGCATGCCTTGACCGTGAAAGAAGCCAAAAGGCACGCGCAGTATCCTGATAATTTTGAGAATTAGCGGTGCCTTTTGTTAAAAATAGGGCTTCCGGCATGCAAATTGAACCGATAAAAGGCGTGCCTCATGGTTCATTTTTGCAATTAGGCATGTTAATTTCTGAACATATTCCCCATGATGTACATGCCTTTTTGCTTCAAATGCCTTGTAGGCACGCCCTCCGCGCAAAATTTTCCATGTAACGCACATGCCTAATGTCCATTTTTATCCATAAGGCATGTAATTTTCCAAATAAAATGAATCCACAGCATTGACGCAAAAAAGGTTGTATACATTCTCTGTGGCTAAGTTATTTAGCCCAAACTATGGACGTAAAATCGTCACTCTATATTATTTTGAGCTTTATAAATATGCACATTCGTGCGTGATATAATAAAGAACGACCCTGTACCAAGCTGTCGCTTCAATACATGGTCGTTCTATTTCATACACCTATACTACTTTTCCCATATTCTACTTCGCATATATATATTATTTTATATTCTGTTTGCATATCAATCCACTTCGTATACATACTACTTCATATTCTGCTTTGCATATCAATCTACTTCGCATATATTCTGCTTCATATTCTGCTTTGCATCCCAATCCACTTCATATATCTGTCCTAATTCACAGACAACTACTACACAATAAACTCAATCTATTTGTTATTGGTGCTGATATATCCTTTTTCGGCATCTACCGTTACATATGCGCCGGATTTTAAAATACCCAAAGCATTTTCAGCTCTAATGATAACAGGGATGTCAAGGCTTAATCCGGCAATTGCAGCGTGGCAGGTTTCATTGTCTGCCTCCACAACAAGTGCGGATGCCTGGCGAATCTGCTCCATCATCTCATTGCAGGTATCGCTTGCGACAATAATGTCACCTGGTCTGAAGTTCTTGCGTAATTCTTCCACGGAAGTAGCTACGCAAAGATTTCCAGATGCAACCTTATCATTCATTCCGCATCCATTTACAAGAATATGACCTGCTACCTGAACCTTTACAATGTTGGTTGTTCCGGAAACCCCAAGCGGAACACCTGCTGTTAAGATAACAACATCGCCTTTTGAAATGACACCGGCTTCAACAGAAGCATCCACTGCATGGTCAAATAATACCGTTGTATCATCTTTTTCTTCCAGTAATAATGGAGTAACGCCCCAGCAAAGGTTTAACTGACGGTATACTTTCTTTGTCAGGCAACCACCGACAATCTCACAGGATGGTCTGTATTTTGAAACCATCTGCGCAGTACGTCCTGATTTTGTAACGGTGATGATGGCAGTTGCATTCATATCAACGGACATCGTACAGGTTGCATGGGAAATTGCATTTGTCGTGTCTGGATTCATCATCAATCGAAGCTGTCTTAAACGTGCAGCGTAATCGATTTCGCTCTCTGTTCGAACTGCAATACGTGCCATCGTTTTTACTGCTTCCACAGGATATGCACCTGCTGCCGTCTCACCGGACAACATGATTGCACTTGTACCATCAAAAATTGCATTTGCAACGTCTGTTGCTTCCGCTCTTGTCGGTCTTGGATTCTTAATCATGGAATCTAACATCTGAGTTGCTGTGATAACCTGTTTTCCGGCATTGCATACCTTCTTGATAATCATTTTCTGAATCAAAGGTACTTCTTCAATCGGAATCTCAACGCCCATATCACCACGGGCAACCATGATTCCGTCGGACACTCTGATAATCTCATCAATATTCTGCACACCCTGCATATTTTCAATTTTAGAAATAATCTTGATGTCACTTCCGCCATGCTCTCTTAAAATTTTACGAATCTGCATAACATCGTCTGCGCAACGTACAAAGGAAGCAGCGATAAAATCATAATCCTGCTCTACTGCAAACACGATATCACTGTAATCTTTTTCACTGATATAAGGCATTGTTAAGTTAACATCCGGTACATTGACACCTTTGCGGTTTGAGATTGTACCACCGTTTAAAACACGACACACAATATCATATTCCTGCTCTGCTTTACCTTCAAACGCATTTACAGCGGTAACTTCTAACTCAACAAGACCATCATCAATCAAGATACGATTGCCCGGTTTTACGTCATCTGCAAGACCTCTATAAGTAATCGTAACACGTGTCTCATCACCCTTGATATCTTCCGTTGTCAAAGTAAAGGTCTGGTCTTTCACTAGCTCTACTTTTCCATTTGCAAATTCCTTTAATCGAATCTCAGGTCCCTTTGTATCCAATAACGCTGCCACCGGGCGATGTAATTCTTCCCGGAGTTTTCGCAATTTTTCAAGACGCACTAACTGTTCCTCATGGGTTCCATGGGAAAAGTTAAATCGGGCAATATCCATTCCCTCTTCGATTATAGTTCTTAAAACTCCATCTTTATCTGTTGATGGGCCTAATGTACAAATGATTTTTGTTTTTCTAGTAGTCATACCATTCACCTCATTTATTCTTTCTTAACTTAGGATATCCTAAATTACTGACTAACCTGTTGTTCCAATACAAAAACTCTATTTCAAATTAAAATACTTGTTATTGCTGTACCAAAACCTTATTTCTTAGTCAAGGTATCTGTTATTGCTGTATAAAACTCTATTTCTTAATCAAGGTACCTGCTCCCGGATGAACGGATGCATCATCCTTGTGCAGATTTGTAATTAAAACGGACTTGATTGCGGAATCCCCAATGAAATTAATTGCTGCCTCAATCTTTGGCTTCATTGTTCCTTCTTCAAACTGTCCCTGCTCTAAATATTCGCGAGCCTGAGCAACCGTTAATGTATTCAGTGGCTGCTCCTGATCGGTACCGTAATTCAGGCTGACATGATCTACACTTGTTAAAATAACTAACATGTCCGCATCTAAAAGCTCTGCCAGCTTTCCTGCTGCAAGATCCTTCTCGATAACCGCACTTGCTCCTTTTAAATGGTTATCCTGTGCCAATACCGGGATTCCACCGCCTCCGCAGGCAATGACAACCTGATCTGCATCGCTTAACGCACGGATTGCGTCAATCTCTACGATATCCATTGGCTTTGGTGCTGCAACAATACGGCGGTAACCATTTTCTACCTTCACTACATGGTTGCCTTTCTTCTCCTCAGCCTCTGCTTCCTCTTCATTCATCACACGCCCAATAATCTTACTTGGCTGGTAAAATGCCTCATCATAAGGATCTACCACAACCTGTGTCAATACGGTTGATACTGTCTTATAAATTCCTTTTCCTAAAAGTTCTGAATGAATTGCATTCTGTAAATCATATCCGATATATCCCTGACTCATCGCAGAACAAACAGACATTGGTGTTGCCGTATATTCTGGATAAATTCTGCAAAATTCTGACATTGCGGTATGAATCATTCCAACCTGAGGACCATTACTGTGTGTGATTACAACCTGATAATCATCACGAATAAACTCTGCAACCGCTTTTGCTGTATGCTTTGTAGCCTCCTGCTGCTCTGGCAGTGTTGTTCCTAATGCTTCATGTCCAAGCGCAATTACGATTTTTTTCTTCTTCATGTTCCATTCCTCCGTCTTTTGACAGAACAGAATATTGCAGTTTCATCTCTTAGCGTGTACGCATTTTCTCATTCTATTCTGTATTTCTGTCATTTTTATAAAAAGAAAATTTCACTTTTTATATGCTTATTTAATACTGTAATCTTACCATATTTTACATCTGTCTGGCAATGAAATTTGTACCAAAAAACCTTCGGAAAAATCTTACTTTTTCCGAAGGTTTTCACACATCTTTTTCTGTTTTTTGCTACCGTTCCCTATTATCTTGCCATCTTCTTTTTGGATACTGCAAAAATCAATGCTGCACCAGCAAAAAGAAGTGCCATCGATGCGAATGGAATTGCTTCATCCCCTGTATCCGGAGCTGCAGGTGTCATGTTTTCTTCACTGATTACAATGACATAGTCAGATGCATGTGAGAACTCTAAGCTGACCGTTCCATCATCTGAAATCTTTCCTGCATTCATGAATACTAATTTTCCGTTTGAATCATAATAAAACAGATTTCCGTATTTTCCCTTATACTCATTTCCGATATTGAAGCTTAAGCTTGCCTTGAAACCAAAGTCCCCATTGTATGCCAGTGAAATCTGTTTGGTCGGATTAGAGCCTGCAACAGCAGATACCACAGAATCCGGCACTACCTTTGTATCAAAGTTTACTTTCAAATCAATATCTTTTAAGTTTCCTGCTTTAATATCTTTTCCGTTGATAGTCCAGGAATAACCACCCATATCTAATACAATATCGATATCTTTTCCTTTTGCAGCCTCTAAAATTGCGGTTGGAACGACAGTTGCACCATCCATTGCGATTTTAACCGTCTTCACACCCGATTTAACTGCACTTGTAATTGTATTTACCTCAGATGAAATCTTTTCTGCTGGCATTGTAACCGGAACATAAGCAGAGGATGTCTCTCCTGTGGAACCGCCTGTCGTGGTACCCCCTGTTGAACCACTTGCTGTTCCACCATTTGTTGAGCCGCCTGATGATGAACCATTTACATATACACCTATTCCGTGGAAATACATTAATTTTACTGCAGTGAAAGTCTCACTGCCATCAATCTTTTTGTATGTATCTTTTCCACTTCCAATCCAGCTTCCCATCTCATCCCAGACAATGTCCTTATAATCTGCCATTTCACTTGGAAGTGTAAAGGTTGCTCCCTCGTCAAATCCCATATAGCAGCTTTCCCACGTACTATCGGATTCAATTTCAAACTGGGCAACGCAATTTTCAAAATCAGCTACATATCTGATGTAACTCCAGCTGCCACGTTCTACCCCGTCATTCTCCCAGCTTTTTACTTTTACAGCACCATTTAAGTCAACACCCTGATATGGATTGTTTTTTGGATTCTTGTACTGTTCCACTAGCTGTTCATCGCTTAATCCTTTATCTACCAAATATACTTCGTCGTAAATATCCGTATCTAAGGTACCTCTGTCATACTCTACATCCACGACTTCTTTTCCAGCATAGCATGCTCTTACATATACATCTGCATGGTTAAACTCTAACTGTCTATTGATATCATCTGCAGTTGTATCTGTCTCCCATTTTTCAAAGGCCACACCCGCTTCTGCCTGTCCTTCTCTTGTGAGATAACTACGAATTGTATCATCTGTAATTGCTTCATCCTGCGCGTAGGTGTAATCTACATCTTCTCTACAAAGATATCCATCTTTCACAGAGTCATAATGAACTGTCACTGTCTTCTTGTCATAAACCGGGCTGACACGCAGTCCGTACTGATTTGGCATTACCTTATAATCTGCTAAAGAACCCAAATCCTTTGTAACGTTTGTTGTTCCGTTCCACTCACTTGCATAGACATGCCAGTCTACAATGTTCATGCCGCCAACAGAAGCAGGAGCATTTCCAAGTTTTAACTGTTCTGGTGTAATATGTGAGAACAGCATAACGTCTTTCAAATCAACGTTGTACGAATTTCGTCCAATATATCCATTATCCGAACCCTGAAGGAAGCTGACATAGAAGCTGACATTCGTTGTCGGAATCACAACAGTTCCGCCCTCTCCCTGCTGTACGGTAAAGTAATAGCCATTAATACTTCCATGCGTTGTGTTCTGGCTATCCCACCGCATTCCATAAAGTCTCCATACAGTTGGATAAGTATCATTCGTAATTTCAAATTGTCCTGTATAAACATTAGAGTCTGCAGATACTCTGTTCAAATCAATCCAGGCATTAGAACTATTATCCTCTAACACAGTTTCAAACCATGCCTTCATTTTGTCCTCATAAGCCTTATCTGACTGAATTGTAACAGTCACATCTATCACAGTACCCGGATATAGCATTTTCTCCGGTGTGACTTCTTCTCCGTTCACCTTTAAGCTGATAGATTCATAAGCAGGAGACTCATCTGCGTAATCTGCTTTCTGATAGCTAAACCATTCATTTGAAAAACTAACGCCATCTGCCGGTGTTACTTCCACAATCGAGCCATCTGTCATTTTTGCAAAAATATGAGACAAACGGAATGTTTCCAGGCTCAACCCGTTTTTAAGCTTATAAGAGGAGACATAACCATTTCCATTATATCCCTCTGATACTTTGTAAAAGTTCACATCATCGATAACAGTTCCATTATCACCATCAAATCTGGCATAGAACTGCTCCACATTTGTATCATCGGACACTGTCATCTTTGTATAGAAGTTAACCGATGTTCCTGTTAAGGTCTGTCCCTCTATTGCCTCAGAAGCGGCCCAGTCCTTATAAAGGCCAACCGATGTTGTCTTAATTTCGGTTGTTCCCATTGTGCCCAGGGTGAAGCTTACTTTATTTTTAAAATTAGCTAAAGTCTCTCCCCGGCTGGCATCTACATAAATGAATGCACTGTCATCTGCTGAATTCTCCCTTGCATCCCTTACATAAAGCTTTCTCAAGCATAAGGTTCCCGCATTCCGGTAATTCAGAAGTGAGACTGTTCCCTCGTAAGTCTTATCTCCCGTCTTATCCAGGCTCACATACTGGGAATCTGATGCAAGATTTCCGGCTTCATCCGCATAGGTTACATTCGCTCCAACACTCGTAACCCCTGTCTGTGCATCGTAAGCCGTTACCCTGATTGTCACAGAATCATTGGTTGTCGGTGATTCTACCGACGGAATGAGTTCCACGCTTTCAATCACTGGTGGATTCACATCAAAAGTTCCATCTTCCGCGAAAACAGTTGCTGTATTGAAGTTAGAACAAGCAAATACAGCTGCTAACGCAATTGCGATTCCTCTTCGGAATCTGTCTCTTATCGATTTCCTTTTCATTCACTCTTCTCCTTTGTTTTTTCTGCACGAAGCAGTTACTTCTATTATAGTAGATGTAAAATTTTTCTACTTTCCCGTTTTTGCGGTATTTCATCCCGTTTTCGCCATTCGTCGTAATAACGTGTTAAAGTAAAGAGACCGATACGCAAAATCCGCGCATCGGTCTCTTATATCGATTTTATTTTATTTTTAAAATCAAATCACGATTATTCAGCAACCTGAACTTTTACAAGGTTCGTTGTACCGGAAACACCAAGTGGAACACCTGCTGTTACAACTACAACATCATCTTTTTCTACTGCTCCAGCTTTTACTGCTGCTTCTACAGCGTAATCGAATAATTCATGAGCGTCTTCTTTCTCCTCTAAGAGAAGTGGAACAACACCCCATCCGATATTTAACTGACGATAAACTTTTTCTGTTAAGCATCCGCCAATGATTGGGCATGTAGGTCTGAATTTAGAAATCATGTGTGCTGTACGGCCAGATTTTGTAACTGCCATGATTGCAGATGCATTTAAATCTACTGCCATTGTACAAGCTGCATGAGAAATAGCGTTTGTGATATCTGTGTCAGCAACTGTCTGACGGGATTTCAAACGAGAAGCGTAGTTGATATCTTCTTCTGTACGAACTGCGATACGAACCATTGTCTTTAATGCTTCTACTGGGTAATCACCGTTTGCTGTTTCACCAGATAACATGATAGCACTTGTTCCATCATAGATAGCGTTTGCTACGTCAGTAGCCTCAGCTCTTGTAGGTCTTGGGTGTTTCATCATGGAATCTAACATCTGTGTAGCAGTGATAACCTGTTTACCAGCGTTGTTACATTTCTTGATGATCATTTTCTGAATTGCAGGTACGTTTTCGATTGGGATTTCAACACCCATATCACCACGTGCAACCATGATTCCGTCAGCTACTTCGATGATAGAATCGATGTTGTTTACACCCTGCATGTTCTCGATTTTAGCGATAATCTTAACGTTGTTATCACCCTTGTCAGCATTGTCAGCTAAAACTTTTCTGATCTCTAATACGTCATCTGCTGTACGTACGAAAGATGCAGCGATGAAATCATAATCCTGCTCTACTGCGAATACGATATCACTGTAATCTTTTTCGCTGATGAAAGGAATTGCAAGGTCAACGTTTGGTACGTTTACACCTTTCTTATTAGAAATACCACCACCGTTTAATACACGGCAAACGATATCTTTTGCGTCGGATTCTTTATTTGCAACTGGATTGATTGCAGTTACTTCTAAGTCTACCAAACCATCATCGATTAAGATGTGATCGCCTGGTTTAACATCATCTGGAAGACCTGCGTAGCTGATTGCAACACGTGTCTCATCACCCATAATGTCTTCTGTTGTTAAAGTAAATGTCTGTCCTTCTTTTAATTCTACTTTACCTGTTGCAAACTCTTTTAAACGGATTTCTGGTCCTTTTGTATCCAAAAGTGCTGCAACTGGACGTCCATATTCTTTACGAAGTTCTCTTAATTTTGTTAATCTTCCTAACTGTTCTTCGTGGTCACCGTGGGAGAAGTTAAATCTAGCAACATCCATTCCCTCTTCAACCAGATGTCTCATTACATCGTTCTTTTCTACAGCAGGTCCCATAGTACAAATAATTTTTGTTCTTCTGATGTTCTTCATATACTACCTCTTATTTTTTAATAGTGTTCCTTTTCCATGCTCGATTGCGCCGGTGGTAAACCATCTTTCGTCTTGAGCCTGGTAATCAGAACGGATTTCATACCTTACGATACGACCATTTCATATATTAACACAAAGCGAATACACCTTACAATAACTATTTTAATAAAAATGAAATTTTTTATAAAATGTATATTCTTTTTTTCTAGTATGGAAGAAAATTGTAACTTCTATCCACATCCTGGTAACTTTTTTTCGAAAAAAAGTGAAGCGTTTCCAATTTTAACGGAATCCGCTCCACTTTTTCAAGTATCCTTTTAAATTCGTTTTTACTTTTCCAAACAGATTTTGGAGTTAGTTTTTGCTGCCTAACGTTACGGAAATCGTCTGTTCTTCATACTGACCTCCGTTTGCTCGTTGTATTGTCACATCAACCTGTGTGCCTGCTGCATAGTACTGGAGTGTCTGGGACAATCCTTCCATCGTCTGAATGTCTTTTCCATCAAATTTTGTGATGATATCACCCTGCTGGATACCAGCCTGTGCTGCTGCTGAATTAGCAACTACCTGTGCGACATAGACACCACTTGGCATGTTGTATGTCTTTGCAACATCACTGGATACATCAACACCTTTGATTCCAAGGTAAGCGCTGTTTGCCTCGTCCACTTTTTCCATGGTGATAAGCTGGTTAATAATTGGTGCTGCAGTGTTGATTGGGATTGCATAACCAATTCCTTCTACTTCTGTGGAGGAATATTTTACCGAGTTGATACCGATTACTTCACCGTTTGCATTTAAAAGTGCTCCACCACTGTTACCTGGGTTGATAGCGGCATCTGTCTGAATCAATTCGCTTGTGTAGCTTGCACCTGATGTCTCGTCTGATACACTGACTTCACGGTTTAAGGCACTGATGACACCTGTTGTTACAGACTGTCCATAACCTAATGCATTACCAATTGCGATGCAGGAACTTCCGACAGAAAGCTGATCGGAGTCACTAAGTGTTGCAACTTTGATGGCGGATAAGGTATCTGCATCAATATCGCTAAGTGCTACCTGAACGACTGCAAGGTCTGTCGTGGCATCCTGTCCTTTTATTGTTGCACTTACTGTTGTATCATTGGAAAACTGTACGGTAAGGCTGTTGGCTCCATCTACTACGTGGTTGTTGGTAGCAATATAAAGATAATTGTCATCCTGTTTTACGATAATACCAGATCCACAGCTTGTGCTCTCATAAGTACCGGACTGTCCGAAGAAGCTCTGATACTGTGTTTCACTTACATTTGTAATTGCAACAATGGAGGGCATTACGTTGGAAACAACATCCGAAACATCTGTTGTTGTGGTTCCGGATGATGTGGAAGTCGACTGTACCTTTCCACCCTGGTTGGAATCGTTGATTGCCTGTGCCTCTGCTGCTCCATCCGTATTTGAACTTTCTGTCTTGGTGTTAGTTCCAAGTGCATGACCTGTCAGATAATTTGCTCCTGCAAAAGTAGGTCCTGCCACGAGTCCAAATACCAATGCGATTGCTGCACATCTTGCAAGCTTTCTTCCAAATCCTGCCGGTTTCTTTTCTTTTTTTGCTTTCTTTGGTTTCTTGCCATTCTGTGGCTGCTGATTCATGGTGTTCTGGTAAAAATTCTGATATGGATTTCCATTCATTCCATCACTTTGATTTGTGTACGCACCATTCTGACCGTTTGCGTTATAAGCATTTCCATTCTGGCCTGTCTGCTGCTGATTTGGCGTACTGCCCTGATTATAGGAATAAAAAGAATCTGTTGACTGATTATTGTTATTATAATTGTTGTGATCCATAATAAGTTCCTCTTTTCTTTTGATATCATATTGTAAGGAATGTTCCTTTTCCTTAACTTCTGATATAGAGTTTATCGGGAAAGTGTGATGGAATTGTGACTAATTTATCAAGAAAATATGATTTTTATGAAAAAGCAGGATTTGGTCTCATTTAATCAAGTCCATTTAATTCTCTATACAAATTTCTAGCATATGTATCTGTCATTCCGCTGATATAATCTGTTACCATCAAAAATCTTAAATAAAGATTTTCATATTCATCATTTGTTTTTGCATGCTGATAGTCTTCTTTATAATTGGCAGAAATAATATTAATTAACTTCTTATCTGCTGTCGATGGTTTATAATTTTCATCCTTTAAATCATAGTATAACACCGCATTTATAAAATCATCTAACAGCGACGTTATGATTTTTTTTGCAGCAAGTTCTAATTTCAAAATTTCTTTATCATCATATACAAACTCTTTCATGGCAGCCTTCAAAATCTCAATCGTGGCTTCATGATTAGTATCCTTAAACATATCATATGTATATTTTCCACCCATAATATCATTGTAATTTTTTGAAAAACAATATGCTACTACATACATAAGCCATTTTCTTACATATTCCATCCATTTTTGAAACGATATTAAATCATTTTCGGGATTTCGTTTCTCTGGGTTTATTCTATCCTTAAGATTATTTAATAATTCTTCTGACCGTTTATTGTGATAGGAATTCTTTATTTTTGTTACCTCTCCCTCAAAATAAGAAACAAACTGGTCTAATGTAAACAATCTTTTTTTCATTGCATCTTCTAAATCCGCCGTTGCATAAGCTATATCATCTGCCGCTTCCATCAAATAAACTAACGGATGCCTGGAATATCCTTCTCCATCATCTCTGTATGTGCCTGTTGCCTTACATATTTTTTCCATAATATTTCTTTCAGCATAATAATACCCTAGTTTATGTTTTTGTGTGTCGTCCGATTTCGGATTAAACTCCAATGAATTGGTCGGGTATTTTATTAATGTATTTAAAACCCCATATGATAAATTAATATCATATCCTTCTGCATGATTTCTTGCTTTAGAAAGGATACGGAGCGCCTGTGCATTTCCTTCAAAGTTCATTAAGTCCTGTTTCATCTGTTTTGTCAATATATCAGCTATTTTCTTTCCCTTGTAAGTAAACTTGTCACTTTTCAGATTTTTTTCAAACCATTCTCCAATGACAACTTCCCCAAAATGTCCAAATGGTGGATTTCCTATATCATGCAATAACCCTGCACAAGATAACGCAATCGGAATATCATTTGTCAATTCTATATCGTTGCTAAATTCTTTTGGTAAATAATCTGTTTTATTTTGAGTAACCATGATGCCCAATTGTCGGGCAATTGTTGAAACTTCTATAGAATGTGTTAAACGTGTTCTAACAAAATCACTTTTATCTAGCGGAAAAACCTGCGTTTTGTCCTGCAATCTCCGAAATGCTGAACTTGATATAATTGCCTGGTAATCCTTCTCTAAATCACTAATTGGATATTTTTCGAAGTCTTTAGGCTCCTGCTCCTTTTCTACCTGACATTCTAATGATAATAATTTGTTCCACTCCATTTTTTACCCTCCTGATTTAATAATAAATGTATGAACAATTTTTATTTTACCGAGTCACCAGATAAAAGCCCATGCTATATGATGCAATTTTTTGTCTAATTTAAATTAAAGGAACACTAGAACTGGCATTACCAGAACTAGTGTTCCTTTATCAGAAACTTATTTTAGATTTTTATTCCACAGTAACCGATTTTGCGAGGTTACGTGGCTTATCAACGTCAAGTCCTCTTCCAACCGATACATAGTAGCTGAACAACTGCAACGGAATGATTGCAAGTGAGTTCGTAAAGTATTGGTTGGTGTGTGGAATATAAAGCACGCAATCTGCTGTTTTTTCCATCTCGACATTGTCTGCGTTCGTCACAGCTAACACATAAGCGCCTCTTGTACGAACTTCAACAATATTGCTGATGGTCTTTTTGTATAATTCTTCCTGTGTTACGACCGCAGTGACAAGTGTTCCATCTTCGATTAAGGAGATGGTTCCATGTTTTAACTCTCCTGCTGCGTACGCCTCAGAATGAATGTAAGAAATCTCTTTTAATTTCAAAGAACCTTCTAAGGAAATTGCGTAGTCGATTCCTCGTCCAATGAAAAATACATCTTTTGCAGACACATAACGGTTTGCAAATTTCTGGATTTTTTCTTTGTCTCCAAGCAAAAACTCAATCTGTGCCGGTAACTGCTGGAGATCTTTTAAGTATTCTGCGACCTGTTCGTCCGTGATTTTACCACGAACCTGTGCAAACTTGATGGCAAGCAAATATTCTGCTACAAGCTGGCAGCTGTATGCTTTTGTTGTTGCAACCGCAATCTCTGGACCTGCCCATGTATACATTACCTTATCTGCCTCACGTGCGATAGAGCTTCCTACTACATTGACAATGCCAAGTGTTGTGATTCCACGCTCTTTTGCAAGGCGGAGCGCTGCAAGAGAATCTGCTGTCTCACCAGACTGACTGATGATAATGACAAGTGCTCCCTCTTCCAGAATCGGGTTACGATAACGGAATTCGGATGCCAAATCCACTTCTACCGGAATTCTTGCCATTCCCTCAAAGACATACTTTGCTGTCACACCTGTATGGTATGCAGAACCACATGCTACGATATGAATCTTTTTGATTGCACGAATCTCATCATCTGTCATGCCAAGTTCTTCGATGACGACTTCATTTCCTTTGATACGAGGGCTTAAGGTATCGCGCACGGTCTTTGGCTGCTCGTAAATCTCTTTTAACATGAAATGCTCAAAACCGCCTTTTTCTGCGGCATTGATATCCCATTCAATTTTCTTGGACTGTTTTTCAATCGGTTCCCCATCTACATTGAAAAAGGTGATGGAGTCTTTGGTTAAGCATGCAATCTCTTCGTTTTCAATGAAATAAACGTCTCTTGTGTATTTTAAAACTGCAGGAACATCGGATGCGATTAAGTTACCTTCTTTTCCATGTCCTACAATCAAAGGGCTGTCTTTTCGCACGGAATACACCATATCCGGGTGGTCTGCAAAAATAATCCCCAGCGCATAGGAACCTTCCACACGATGCATCACTTTTGTGATTGCCTCAAGCGGATCTCCCTTGTAATAGTAATCTAACAAATGCGCTACGACCTCTGTATCTGTCTCAGAACGGAAGTGATAACCTTTGTCTGTCAGTTTTTTCTTTAACTTCATGTAATTCTCGATGATACCATTATGTACCACTGCGATTGTCTCATCCGCATTGTAATGAGGATGTGCATTCACATCGGATGGTTCACCATGTGTTGCCCATCTTGTATGTCCAATTCCTACACAGCCTGGCATTGTCTGTCCATCGTGTGTCAATTCACTCAATACCTTTAAACGTCCGGTCGCCTTTTTCACCTGAATCTTTTCTCCGTCATAGACCGCCATTCCAGCCGAGTCATATCCGCGGTATTCCAGTTTTGCCAATCCATCTAAAAGAATTGGTGCCGCCTGCTCATTTCCAATATATCCTACGATTCCACACATATTTTCTACTCCTATATTTTTGATTTTTAATTACATTTGTAGTTGTCATCTTTTTCCATACAGCTCTTTTTTTATAAGATTCTGGTGTCAAAAGGTTGTTCACCGTTTTCTTACTGGCAAAAAAGAACTGCAACTGTCGACATTATAACATACTCTCCCGGCAATTACAGTTCTTTTTTCATTTATTTCTGTTAACTTTTCTCTTTACGAAATTTCATCTGTTAGACTTTGTTTTCCATAATCCACATTACGGATAAAACTTTCCTCTACTTTGAAGTTTCCGAACTCTGGGTATCTTCTTCCGCATCTGGTGAATAATCCGCTGAGAACGTATTACCATCGCTCTCCGTCTTACCGGTATCATTGATAATCTTCTTACTCAGTTCCTCAATGGTAGAAGATGGCACATAATTATTTTCTCCGAACAGATAAGAATGTAATAATGAAACATTCGTCTCTAAGGTTGTCGGAACTACGATAGATCCTTTCTTTCCAAGTGTCATCGTACACTGTGAAAATGGGAATCCGGATGTGCTGGACAAGTCATACTGCGTTACAAATGCTGCAAGACCTAAAATCTCTTTTGACGTTAAACTGGTATCGATATCATCAAAAACAGCATCCACAATCTTATTAAGTGTGGTAAGTTTTGCATGTTTTGCTTTATCAAACATTGCATTTAAAACGATTCGTTGACGTTCTGCACGCTTGAAGTCATCTCCCTTGGTATAACGGACACGACAGTATGCGGTTGCCTGGATACCATCTAAGGTGCAGACTCCACCACCTTGTACATAGCTGGAAGACTTTCCGGTCACGCCCTGCATCTCGTCAATATAAACCTTCATGTAACCAGCCTCTTCCTCTGTAACTTCAATATCTACTCCGCCAAGCAGATCAATCACTTCAACCATCGCATTAAAATCAACGGCTACATAATCTTTGATATTTAAATCCAGATTCTGATTCAGCATTGCAACTGCGGATTCAACACCACCTTTTGCATAGGCAGCATTACACTTTTTAAAGGAATCATCATAAACATTCAAATAGGTATCACGGTAAACAGAAACTAATTTTACCTCTTTCGTATCATTGTTAATACTTGCAATCATGATACTATCACTGTTACCACCACCATAATTTCCATTGGATCTGTTATCAAGTCCAAACAGGGCAATGTTTGTATAACCATCTAGCAAATCCTTGGTAGCATCATCCAAATCATTGATGGAAAGCTTATCCTCATCCAACTTTCCGGTCTGGTTGATTTTTGCTAACTTCAACCAGAAGAATAAGACGATTAGCAATACAACAACTACTACAATCTCAGCAATCAGAATTCTTCTCTTTCTTTTTCTTCTCTGCTTCTTTGTCATACGCTTCTTGCCGGATGGATTCGGTCTGGAACCGTTCATCCCATCACTGCTGCGCACCGGACGTCCCTGCTGTGCTGTTCTTCCTGTTGATGCCTGTCCTCTATTTCCTGTTGTCTGACTCCGGCTCCCTGCCGACTGACCTCTGGATGCCTGACTTCTGGACGCCTGTCCTCTATTTCCCTGACCACGATTTGCAGATGCAGATCTACTTGCACTGCTGCTGCGAGCCGTAGTTCTTCTCTCTTCCTCTCTGCTCATGTTATTCTCCCATTTCTTTCCTGCTATTTTCCATAGCGACTGATTAAATATAATACAATTTCATTTGGGTGTCAATAAATACCAGGTAAAGGATTTCTTATCTTTTCCTTAATTTTTTCATCTGTGCCAATAACCGTTTTGCAAGCAATAAACGGATTTGAATCATTTTTAAAATGCCATGACGGGAAAAATCAGAATTATTCCGCTCATGCCTGCGGTATTTTAATAATGGTTCCTTTAAGAAAAATGATTTTCCAAAGTAATAATCACTTAAAATTCCAATCCATTGGTCATGCATCTGGATATCCCTTGGAATCGGAAAAATCTTAGAAAGCACCTCTCTTTTCAATGCCATTGCACAGCCCATATAGGTATTCTTGCAAAAGTTTTTAAATGATCCCGCACCGGAACCTCGATACGCAAAAAAAGATGGCATTAAAACCTGCTCTAACGATTCATTTCTGACTTCAACATCATGGATGACAAGTGAAACCTGCTCTTTTTCAAATTCCTGCATCACCTTTTCCACCTTGTCCTTTGCCCAGACATCATCCTGATCTGATAAAAACAAGTACGCGCCACGACACTCCTTTAAAGCATGCTCAAAATTGGCAATAATCCCTTGCTTTGGTCCATCCACGAGTCGGATTCTTGCATCCTTTTCCAGAAAAGAAGTTACAATCTCTCTGGTTCTATCCGTCGAACCATCATCCGAGACTACAATCTCATCCCGCTCTGATAAATTTTGCAGGATGGATTCTAACTGACTGGCTATGTATTTTTCTCCATTATAGGAGGCAAGTGCTACTGATATCCGAATTTGTTCCATAGTTCTTCGTACCGTCCTACAATATAATCCCAGCTATAATACGCTTTCATACGCGCTCTCGCCTTTTCGCAAAGTTCCATCCGGCGTGTTTCATCCAGCGACTCCGCTATCTTCATCAGATAGGAAAGACTTCCGGCATCCTTCGTCCAGTAAAGTGCACCGTCCTCTGCGACCTCCTCGTTAAAGCCTACCTTTAACAAAAGATTCAGCTCTGTTGTCGACAATGCCTCTAATAAAGATGGATTCGTGCCTCCCACCTCATGACCGTGGAAATACGCAAACGCATTTTTTCGAATCATTGTCAAAAGTTCCGAGTCATACACTGTTCCCACAAATTTGATACGGTCATCCTCGTCAAAATGTGTCTTTTGTTTTAATTCTTCGAAAAATTTATTTTGTTCCACATTTGTAATCAATACAAACTTTCTCTTTGTCTTTGATTTCATAAATTCTAAGAGCATTGTCTCGTAATTATTTTCCGGCACAAAACGTCCCACGACAAGATAATACTCTTTCTCTTTTAAGCCAAATTTCTGGTACCATTCCAAAAGTTTTTTTCGGCTTTCCGTTTTCTGTACCGTGGCATTTTCTGCCTCCTTGCTCTCGGTATTGGTTCCATAGGCAATAAAAGTGGTCTTTGGCTGATATTTCCCGTACTCCGCCTGAATATAATTTTCGATATTTTTCGAATCACAAACCAGAAGGTCTGCGTGTTTTACCATCAGTTTTTCGGAAAATTTCCAATATTTTCGAATGGCCGCATTCCATTTTGCGCGCATCCATTCATGCCCGTCGGGATTAACAAAAAGTGTTCCACCCATCCGCTTTAACTTTTTCTTTAAGGAACCGATAAACGGTCCGATTCGGCAGGCAAGCACATAAATGACCGGCTCTTTAATCTGTTCTTTTTTTATCACCGAAAGGCAATAACGGAATGCTGCAATGTCATAATAAACAGCCTTCGCCGGTCCAATGTTCGGAACCGGAATCTCAAAGCAGTCTGCCCCTAGATACTCAAAATTCTTTTTCTGATTCGACAGGCAGGCAACGTGATATTTCACATCATCCGATTTCTGGTTGCGCACCAGCTCCTCCACAAATGTCTCGAATCCGCCATATCGCGCCGGAATTCCCTTGCTTCCTATTATAAAAATATGTTTCATGTTCATAACCTTAACTTTCCGTAAAACAGGAAAGAATCTCGCCCCTTCTTTCTCTTTCACCTACTTCATGCTATTGGTGACATCTTTCAAATGATACGTCTTTTCGGGCTCTAATGCAAGATTTTGATTGTAAAAAGGATCTCCTTCCAGCAGATAATCATTCCAGCGTTCCCGCAAAACCTGTCTGGCTTTTTTTGCCTCCTGCTCATCCGGAAGCTCCATTCTAGAACATACCACACGGATTGTCGGGTCCAATATCACCTGATATCCCGCCTTTCTTAATCGAAATGCGAAATCCAAATCCCGATACGGTGTCGGCAGGGATTTATCGATTCCCCCAACCTCCTGATAAGCCTTTTTTTCAATCATGCAAAAGTCAAGAAGCCCCGCACTGATATTCTGCGGTGCAACTGCCCTCCGGTAATATCCTTTGAAAAAAGATGGCAGCCCCTTAAAAAGCGGCATCACATTTCCTTTCTCATCAAACGTCAACCCGCATGCGTACACTTTTGTTCCGCGGATTGCTTTTCCACAGACCATTCCGACTTTTTCTTTCTGAAAATACTGCATCATCTTCTGCTGCCAGTTTTTTGACGGATTCACAAAGCCATGCCCCTGCTTTACAATAAAAGCATTTTCTGCCTCTGCTTCCTCTCCAAACAAGGTATCCTTTTTCTGCTCCAATCCAATCTTTGGCAAATCATAGGATACCGCAAGCGTCTCTCTTCCTTTTACAGACTCCACTTTTGCCACGCAGCCAATACGCTCTAAGTGTGCCGCAACCGCCTGTTTTCCAGCTTCGTATGCGTAATCCTTACTGCCGGAATCTCCAGCCGTCGACAAAGAATGTACGCGCCAATGATACAAAATCTTTGGAATATGATAAATGCACTCTTCCGGTACAACCTCGGTGCAGCGCAGCACAAAATCATAATCCTGCGCTCCGTCGTAATCAGAATTCAACATTCCTGCCTTTTCTAGCAAACTACGATGAAACACTACAAAATGACAAATGTAGTTGTAATGATTCAACAGCTCAGGATTAAAATCCGGCTTGAAATGCGGTTCAAAATGCTGTGATAAATCTGCCGATACCTTATCCTCATCCGAGTAGAAAAACAACGGCATCCGCTCCGACACGACGAGATGCTTCTCATCCGACTGTTCTTCATAAACAAACTCATTTAACACCTTCACCACTTCATAAAGTGCATTCGGCGCTAACACATCATCGTGATCCAAAAGTCCGATATAATCGCCGGTTGCCGCACGAAATCCCTCGTTGGTATTCCCGGAAATGCCATAATTATGCTCCAGGTGAATCACTCGAATCCGCTCATCCTTTTCGTAAGGTTTCACAAGCGCCGTCACCTCGTCAGCAGGGCTTCCGTCTGCGAAACAAAGTTCCCAGTTCTCATAAGTCTGCGCTTTCACCGATGCAATCAGCTCTTCTAAAAACTCTTTTTTGGTACAATAAGCTGGCACTACCAGACTTATTTTCGGCAAATAGGAAAAAGCAGTTTCCCGCTCTTTTTCCTTTTCTTTTTCATCTGGTAAAAAGTGATGATACTGCTCTTTGTATACAAGATTAACCGGTTCACTTGTCTTTTCCTGAAATTTGACAGCGAACCCGATTATACCATGTTTCCTAATTAAATTGATAACTCGTTTTATCTTACTTTGCATATATTAGGACGCTCCTCTACCGGTCAGTACAACCTGAATCGTCTTAAAAATAATCTTGATATCAAGTCCTAATGACCAGTTTGAAATATATGTGGTGTCTAGGGCCACAACCTCTTCAAAATCTGTTACCTCATTTCGTCCACTAACCTGCCACATTCCCGTGAGTCCAGGCTTAATCCCAAGACGTGCCTTATGATGGAGTTCGTACTGTTCAAATTCATCTACGGTTGGTGGTCTTGTTCCAACAAGACTCATCTCCCCTTTCAAGATGTTCCAAAACTGTGGCAGTTCATCAATGGAAAATTTACGCATAAATTTTCCGATAGGAATGATTCTTGGGTCATCCTCCATCTTAAACATCTGTCCCTGCATCTCGTTTTGTGCTTCTAATTCCTTCTTTTTTGCCTCTGCATCCACAACCATTGTGCGGAATTTGTAAAACTTGAATTTTCTTCCATTTTTTCCAACACGGGTCTGCGCAAAAAAGACCGGCCCAGGCGACTGAATCTTGATAATTGGGGCAAAAATAAGAAATGCAATGCCCATTAAAACCAGACCTACCAGGCTGCCCAGTATATCCAGGCAACGCTTTGCAAAAAGTTCTCGTCTTGAAGCAATCTTCATACTCGTTGTCATAACAAGGTATCTTCCGCACTTCTCCACAACTTTATTCGGCCGCAGATATGACTCATGAACAAGTGAAAAATGCACCGTCACACCAAGTTCTAACAGTTCATCGGCAAGTGCCTCGCTGCTGGTTCTTGTGTTCCCAATGATAAATACCTCATCCACCACATTCATTTTCACATATTCCAAAAAGGAATCTGCACTGGCAACAACCGGAACTCCGCGCATTTTCCTGCCGCGGCAGTCCTTATCCACAATCACAATACCCGTGATTTCAAAATCACGATATGGAAGTCCTTCAAATTCTTTCAGACAGGAATATGCCTGATCTTCTGTCGTAACAATAATCATCGAGGACAAATTCTTCGCACGAATCATTCGTTTGCGAAGATATATTTTCAAAAGAACGTGGCCAATCATTTCAATTACGCCGCCTAAAATCCAGAATGTAAACAGTAACATTCGGGAATAGGTAAACGAAACCTTGACCGCATACATATAAACTACCAATCCAAGGAATACTGTTGTCACATGTGTTGCAACAGACCTTAGCTCTTTTAAGTTTCCTCTTCTTAAAATTCCTGTATAGGATTCACTTAAAAAAACAACGACAACATCAATCAATACCAATACAATCGCAAGACGCTCATAATCGTCATTTGCATACGGATTATCAAATCCAAGACGCATCCAGTACGCTAAAACTAGCGCAATCTGTAATGCAAGAATATCAATGATGGTGAAGTCGATATGCTTCATAAAGCTATTTTTTTCTCTTTTATACATTGATCCCTTATCCCTCTTAGTTTTTGTATGTGGCTTCTATTACATCACGATTTTGTGTCTTTTCTGTGTATATAGCGCCAGCTCTGCGAATAATCCAGCCGTTCCTGTTCCGACATGTCCGCATATTGGGCAAATGTCAGTTTCACTGGTGTCATCTGTTCTGTGCCGCATTTGAAGCATTCCACTTCTTTCCTTCTCGAAACTGTCCGAAGCCAACCGCAGTTCGGGCAGATATATACTTTCATCATAATCGTTCCCTCAATTCGATTTTTCCATACCTTATATGATACCATTAATGTAAAAAAAAGGCAAAGCAAAGCTTCACCTCTTTCGAAAAATTTAAGAAATATGTTCGTTTTCTATCTCTTTTTTACCTCAAAAGAATTCACCTTTATTGGAAACCCATTTAAATTGCTCTCAAACATCGCAAGAAATTCTTCTAAGTCCAGTTCTCTGCCTGAATTCTTACTGCTCTCTGAAATCCCGCCTTGTTCTGGCAGCCAGTACAAAAGGTCAACCATTAGTCCACCCTGCTCCTTGCACCGCACGAGCTGCACATATCCTTGATAAGGGCCTCTCTGGTTCATAAATTCCAACAGGGAAATAAAATAGTCCACCGGTTCAAATGCAAATTTCTGAATGTCTCCTTCTTCCCTTTGAATTTCAAAGAAATAGCCACCACAGGAAACCATAGCCGCTTTTTCATTCAGTTCCCAGCATATTTTATAGGAACGTTTTAGCTGGTACTCCAAATCCTGCTCATCATTCCAGCAAAACTCTGTCTCTTCCTTTGGAACTTTATCTAACTGTGCAAACTGAATCTTTCCACGCTCTATCATCTCCGGGAAGCCACAGTCCTGAAGCATAATTTCCAACAACTCATAAATACGCTTTCCTGTTTCCTCTTTCTGATAGCATACAATTACATTTGTATTTCTTTTCAATATTACATTTCTAAGCTGTGCAATCTCATCGGATGCAAGATAGCTGATAAACAGATACAATAATGTCCTCTTTGGGTTCTTCGTCAATCCCTGCTGTTCTTCTTCCATTTCCTTTTGTGCAAGCATCACGTTCTTTTTCCCTCTTCTTCTCACATAAAAGTAATGTCTGAACTCCGTTTCCTGTTCTGGTATCTCCACTTAATGCTGTTCCTCCTGTGATATTGGTCTGACGACTTACGTCTTTTAGCTATAAATATTTTGTATTATACGCTGTTATTGCAAAAAATCCCATGCGATATGACGTAAATTTATTTTTACATCAAATAGCATGGGGTTCTTTTTCTTCTCGTTTTATGATTAAGGAAAATATATGGAGGTTTTAATTATGAAAAAGAGAATTTTAGCATTTGCACTTTGTATGGTTTTGTTTGCTGCACCTGTTGTATCAAGCGTGGTGTCGGCTGGAGATGCAGGGATTTCGACGTATAAGTATATCTTTGATGATGTATATGAATGTGATTAAGTAATATCTACACCACATTTTTCTTTACACCAAGTAGCTGTTATATTTTTATACTCTGCTTCGCCTATACTATCAAATATAATAGCTGCTTGGTGGAAAAATTTTACAGCTTCTTCTTTCCTATCCAACTCCGCCAAGAAACTTGCTTTATTACAAATTAATAATGGAAAACATCGTAGACTTCCTGCCTTTATGCAAAAATCTATTCCTATATTTGCCACTTCTAGTGCATCTTCGAATCTCTTTCTGTCTCCCAACCAATTTGTTAAATTAAATACTATCATCGGATATTTTTTCTTCTTCTCATTTTCATCCATATTTCTTTTTTCAAGATATTCTTTTAACCAGAATCCCAACTTTAACGCTTCATTTATATGTTGCTGTTCTGCATGTAAACTTGCAATACAATTGATAATGGTAATCTCATCAAAAGTCAATAAATTATTTTCTAATGGAGTATAACCATCAAATTCTGGCAATGTAATATGAATCGCTTGCATATAGATTTTATATACACTCTGCAAGTCACCTCCCTGCGCCTTAAGCAGCACTCCCTTTGCATACCAATAATACTGCTGTTCAAAATCTGGTTTATTTTTCAATAATGGTTCTATCTCTTTCAAACATTTTTCCAACTCGTGATAATTTTTCTGTATGATTGACTCACGTATTTTCGTTGTCAGCTTATATACATTCATTTCTTCCACGCTGATAAACTCATTTATTGACTTATTTTCATACCCTAACCGTTCCAATAATGCATCTAATTTCTTGTAACCTGGTTTTTGAACCCCTGTCTCAATCCTCGATAATGATGCTGGGGTGCATATTCCATAACTTAGTTCTTCCTGCGTATACCCGCACCTTTCTCTCGTTTCTCGAATAAGTTCTCCTATGTAATACTTTGGCATATCTTACTCCACCTCTTCCTTTGTACTTCCTATTGTAGTATATTTTCCCACTTTTTCCTACTTTTATTCAAAACGCAAAGAAACAAGGCACCATACTGTATGCCTTGTTTCCTTTTCCTGTAAGTTTACGTTCTGTCAGTTCTATACTACTTTTGTGTTTATTCTTTGGTCTCCCATATCCACTAAGACCGATTGGATTATATATGGTTTTGTTATATTTTTCCATTCGATTTCACGTAAATTTTCAAAAATTTTATTATTTTTCTATACGATATATCTTCACTTACTCCAAATTTATAATTATTATATGTTTTTAAACGCAAAAATCCCTCCAGGCAACCTTGTATTTACCTGGAGGGGCTTTCTCTTTTATAACTCAATTCCATTCAGTTTTAACAGTTCTCTGGCTGTATCGATGGAATCAACACCCGTCTTATTTTTAATTGGTGCAAATTCCTTTGCTCTGTCTACCTCAAAGGACAGACAGTTTTCCATAAGGTGAACCATATCCAAAACAAGCGTTTCAAATTTGTATCCATTTGGCTGCTCTGGTTTGATATGATTTCCTTCTAAATCAATATATGGTATTTTTTTCTCTACCACGTGCAATGGCATTTTATTATCGACAATCTCTTCTAGCTTGTCAAGACGGAACAGATAATTTAAAATTACACCAAATCCGTACTCTAAGTCGCCTTTTTCATTGGTTGCCTCAGCCATTTCTTTTGTGAGCTCGTAATATTCCACGATAGATGGTTTTCCATCTTCCAGACAAAGCGCTCCAACCTTCTCATATGGATCTGCCTTGCGAACGACCTTTGCTCCACTCTGGCATCCGGCTTTTAACGTTGCACCAATAAAAACCGGATCTGCAATACGCTGTAATACATTATCTACTGCAAAGACATTCAACCATTCGATATTTCGTTTATGTAAGTCTTCCATCAGACCACATTTCTCCATGGACGAGAACCAGCCACCATTTCCATTCGGTGACATTGCAATCTTATCTGGTTCCTCCATATAAATTCTTCCTTCGTAGTCGACGGCAGGAACCATTTCCTGTACAAAAAATCTTACATATGATTTATCATATCCAAAATAAGAATGTTTCTCCCAGAACTGAATTGTCTCTTCATTGTTCTTCTCACTTGTCATAATGTAAAGCGGGACAAAAACTCCTGCCTTATCTATGACTTCCATCAGATTTTTCATCTGCTGCTCAAAAATAAAAAGTTCATGTGTCAAACCGATATTGAAAGTTCCCTTTGGATGTTCAAATCCAAGACGAGTGCCTTGCCCACCTGCAAGAAGTACTGCTCCTACTTTTCCTGCACGGATGGCTTCTAATCCTATTTTTTCAAATTCGTCTTTCTGCTCGGCAATCTCCTGTAAGTTCATAGCCCCAAGCGGTGCAAAAACACCACGCTTGTTTTCTTTATGCTGCAGCTTATCTAACAAAGACCAGTCTATTTCTTCTAGCGTTTGCTCCATTCTGGAACGCTGTTCCCCCGAAAGCTTGTCCAGATAATGGAGAAGATAAGTCTGTTTCTTGTCAATCTTCATATATAACCTCTACCTTACATAGTTTAGCCTTTTCCGTTTTTCAAAAAATGCTAGAAGTAGTATAACATACTTTTCCAATTTTAGCACCTTTATTTCTTTTTCTTAAAGGAATGTTAAAGAATTTTCATGTATACACCAGCTTTTCCCTACAAATTAAACACAACAATTCCAATCAGAATCAATGCATTCCCTAATATCTTCTTTTTTGTAATCTTTTCCTTCAAAAAAAGGTTGCCAAGAATCATCACGAAAAAGTAACCGAGCGATTCAATAATTGCCTCTTTCTTATAATCCATTCCACGAAGTGCCAGGATGGTTAGGATTGTGGAGACAACCATCATTCCATACCCGGCAATCACTTTGACATTCAGATATTCCCGCAAAAAGGATGCATGCTCCTCCGCCGCACTTGATTTTAAAACGATTTGGGAGCAGGATGCCACAAACACAGACAGAACCAAAATTAAAACATAACTATTCATCTTCACTATTCACAATCATTGTCCCGATAATGACAATGATGACTCCTATCGCATTTTGTAAATTGATTTTTTCCTGAAAAAATACAGTGGCAAAAAGAAGCGTCCACAAAAGCCCAATCGCACGGTTTGCGTATGCGACCGAAATCGGGAAACACTTAATCATTTGCTGCCAAAGGATTGCATAAATGCCTAATATGCCAATCTCTACCGCATAAAGCAGTAAAAACTGCCAGCTTAAAAAGGTCTGTCTGGATGCAAATTTTGCCACAACCGTGGAAAACGAATAAATTGCCACAATTGCCTGAATTGCTATTATCTGAAGAAAAAATTCGAATTTCTTTTTCGTCTGTTTCACATCACTCACCATTACATTTCATATTTCTCATCATCGTTTAGAAGCCACAAAAACTTGTCTTTCTTTTTGCAAGATAAGATATAATATCCTAATCTGCTTGAGCTGTCAACAATTGCATGAGCACCTGGTTTTTCTAACTCACTCACAAAACGAATACTCTCTGGTGCCTCGCATTTCACACGCTCTAGATTCTGCAAATCTTTCTCGTCAAAAATGAAACGAATGATAGCATGCTCAGGCTCCTTTTTTCTGGAAAAATCCGGTTCTATTCCCATTGCTGCTTCAATTACCATCTTCACAAAATCATAGCCGGTTGACAGGTAAACCAGGTCGGAACCGATGCAGTCACCTCCCATTCTTGCCCCAATCTCAATGATACGGACTTCACCTTCCGGTGTGATTTTGAACTCGGAATGGGTTGCACTATCGGTAATCCCCAAGGCATCCAGTGCTTTTGTAAGTTCTGCCTTTATTTTTTGCATCATCTCATCCGAAAGCCCCGCCGGCTCAATATGTCCATTTTCAATAAAATGTGGTGCACCTGTCGTGGATTTTCGTGTTGCAGTCAGAAAATGATGCGTTCCATGGTAAGTAATGCCTTCCATGCTGAATTCTTTTCCCTCGATATACTCTTCCACAATCGCTGCCTTTTCAAAAGAAACGGACATGGCAGCCTCTAGTGCCTGCTGCAACTCCTCTTTTCTTTCTACCTTCGTCACTGCCCTGCTTCCAGAACGATCCGTTGGTTTCACAATTACCGGAAATGTATTTATATTTGTCATTGCATCCTGAATATCAGAATACTTTTCAAATTTTGGTGTCGGAACGCCGGCCTTAAAAAATGCAGTTCTCATCAGAAACTTATTCGTGGATTTTTCTACACAGTCAAGTGAATTCCCCGGCAAATGCATCTTTTCTGCTACATAGTTTACCGTCACAGTTGCCAAATCTGATGCGATTGAGGTAATGCCATCAATTCCGATTTCCTGACACTTTTTTAAGATTTCTTCTTTTTCTATGATACTGATTGGATAAAAATAATCCGCTGTTTTTTCCCCGATATCTCCACATTTCCATGCAAAAACATGTGTCTCATAACCTAGTTCTTTTGCTTTTAAAATCAACGGATTCTGGAAACTGTTTGCACCGATGATGGCAAGTTTTTTCTTCTGCTGTGGTCTTTGATTCTTTTTTTTATAAAAGTCACGAACTGTCTGAATTACTTTTTCACAGTCCTCTTCTTTCATTCCATAATACATCGGAAGACGAAGCAGACGTTCGCTTTCTCTCGTGGTGTAAATATCTTCCCCGGCAAACCTGCCAAATTTCTTTCCTGCTTCCGAAGAATGCAATGGCACATAGTGGAATACTGCCTGTATTTCATGTTCCTTCAAATATGTAATAAGCGCCGTGCGCTCCTCTAGATCCTTTGCCTTTATGTAATACATATGGGCATTGTGCTCACAGCCTTCCGGAATATATGGTCTAGTAAGAAATCCTTCCTGCTCCAACTGTTCCAGACCCGCATGATAATGGTTCCAGGTTGCAAGACGGTTCTCATTGATTTCATCTGCGCAGTTAAGTTCCCCCCATAAATATGCTGCATTAATTTCACTTGGCAGATAGGAAGAGCCCTGATTTACCCAGGTGTATTTATCCACCTGTCCACGGAAAAATTTACTACGGTTTGTCCCTTTTTCACGCAAAATCTCCGCCTGTTCCACATCGTCCTGATTGTGAAGCAGGATGGCTCCACCCTCTCCCATACTATAATTTTTCGTCTCATGGAAACTAAAACAGCCAATATCGCCAATGGTTCCAAGTGCTTTTCCTTTATAGGTTGACATAACACCTTGTGCTGCATCCTCTATTACAAGAAGGTGATGTTTCTTTGCAATTGCTAAAATGGTGTCCATCTCACATGCCACACCAGCGTAATGCACCGGAACAATTGCCTTCGTCCGCTCTGTAATTGCTGCCTCAATCTTAGTTTCATCTAGGTTCATTGTATCTGGGCGGATATCCACAAACACAATAGATGCACCACGAAGTACAAACGCATTTGCTGTGGACGTAAACGTAAAGGATGGCATAATCACCTCGTCACCAGGCTTAATATCTGCAAGCAATGCTGCCATCTCCAGTGCCGATGAACCAGAAGTCGTAAGTAAGACTTTTTCACAGGAAAAACGCTTTTCCAGCCAGCCGCTGCATCTTTCCGTATAAGGTCCATCCCCACAAATCTTATGATGCTTAATTGCATCTTCCACATATTCTATCTCAGGTCCCACAAAAGGAGGGACATTAAACTCTATCATATCTATCATGCCTTTCTAAATTAAGTACAAATATTTTTTTAATAAAAATAGACAAAGTACCGGTCCAAGCATGCCACATAACAGTATCACACGATATACAACATCACGTATTTTCTCTTTCGTTGAAATTTTTTCCATAATTCCCTTCGTCGTCACAAAATCCACGAAAGTACACCCGCCCGTTGTCACAAAATACATCAGTGGAATTAACATTGGCATGATGTATCTGCCCTGTGGCTGAAAATCGTTGTAATACGAATAATACACGCTTAAAAGAACCGGAATCACCATGTTGATTCCAAATGTCACCTCAAGTAAAATGCGCTTCTTATCCCGGATTCTTGTCTTTCGAAAAGAGGAACTTCCGTATTGTAAGAGGCACATCAAGAGTGCGAATGCAATTGTAAAAATGTAGAGCCAGTACATTCTATTCAACGGAATAATTGCAAATGTACCCAATATACCAGAAAAGCTCATTAATGTTGTCTTAATCCATCTTCTTGTAATCAGCATTTCTGGCAGAGACTCTCCCACATTTTCCGAGTTTTCCAACTGTGATGGCTTAAATCCATCCATTGCATACTCTTGTGCATACTCATTCTCTGTCTGCATTCCCAGAAAATCGCCGTCATAAGTCATCGCATTATGAACAAACCACCACCCTGCTATTGCAACTGCAATTGCTGTGATTATAATACCTTTTTTCCAAAATGCATACCAATCTATATTTTTAGCGCCTTTTAAAAACCATGATACAATATATAAAATCACACTAGTAAGCAGGAATCCGTACGCATTATAATAGGATAATGCGCAGACTCCTATCCCCACTCCAAGCAAAATTACACTTTTCCAATTCCACTCACTCTCTAGCCCTGATATCCATGCATAGATAATCACAGAAATTGAGAAAAGTGCAAGCGAGTCATTGTTTAAATAACTGCCAAGATACACCACCTGCGGCAACATTGTTGCAGAAACAATAAATATCCATCTCTGCTTTGCACCGCAAAACAACTTATGACCAATTTTAATTACCATAACTGCCATTGCCGTTCCGCATAAAACACTCGTAAATCTTGCCGCCACATAAAGCGCCATCAAATCCGTTGTAAAATAAGATGCCATTTTCACAAAAACTGCGCTTATCATATAAGACAAAATTGGCATAAATGCATAGGATATCCCCCATATTCCATTTCGAATGGACGGATCTCCGCCATGTGGCAGTTTATGATTCTCCACCAAATACCGACAGATGTCCATCTTCATTTCCTCATCCGGGGCTCCCATCGCTGGAATCGAACAGGACCATGCCAAAAGCAGACCAAATACAAACACGACAAATAATCTCTCTAGATACTTTTCCTTTTTCTGATATTTTTTCATTTCAACAATATTTCCATTACCCATTTCACTCTATCTCCATACTTTACTACTTTCCTGCACCTCTAAGTATATATCCTTAATATGAAGAATTTTTTAAAATTTATATCTCATACTTTATCTCTATCTTTTTTGTGCTATAATGCTACGGTGATATATTATAAAACAATAAATTTTTAATTACAACAAACGATATCTTAGTATTTTATTAAAATTATATGACAAAATGTTACATTTCATATTGTTATCGTTATTTATCATTATATTGTAAGGAGTCTCTAACTAATTATGAAAAAATTATCTATTATTGTACCTGTTTACTATAATGCAGAAAATCTGCTTCCCCTATACAATGACCTCCGTGAAAAGGTCTTTGCGAAACTCACCTGGAATTATGAGCTCGTTCTTGTCGACGACGGTTCGAAAGATGCTTCTTATTCCGTCATGCAGGAGCTTGCAAAATTAGATTCCAAGATTGTTCTGGTAAAATTATCCCGTAACTTTGGCGAACATGCCGCCATTCTTGCAGGCCTTTCGAAATGCAGCGGCGACTGTGCTGTCAGAAAAGCAGCTGACCTTCAGGAACCATCCGAAATGATTCTTGACATGTTGGAAAAATATGAGACTGGAAATAAGGTCGTACTCGCAACACGTGCAGACCGCGATGAGCCAGCCACACAAAAGGCCCTCTCTTCATTGTATGCGACCATCATGCAAAAAATTGCACTTCCAACCATGCCAAAAGGCGGATTCGACAGTTTCCTAATTGACCGTCAGATTATTGACCTTCTCGTTGATATGCAGGAAAAAAACACTTCCCTTATGGGACAGGTACTATGGAGCGGTTTTCAGACTGCAACCGTTCCATATACCAGAAGAAAGCGAACCATTGGGACTTCAAGATGGACCTTTTCCAAAAAAGTGAAATTAGCGCTTGATTCCTTTTACGGTTTTTCCAGTTTTCCAATTAAGTTGGTCAGTGGCATCGGTATTCTAACTTCCTTTGCTTCTGTTATATTATTAATTGTAACCCTGGTTCATAAGTGCATGGGAATTATCACGGCGGAGGGCTATGCATCCTTACTTATCATTCTTTTGATGGGAATTGGACTTATTATGTTATCCCTTGGTGTTATTGGAGAGTATATCTGGCGAATCTATGATGCAACCAGGAAAAGACCTCCGTTTATTATTGATGAACAGAAATAAAAAAACGAGTTGCTGAAGGTTGTTCAGTAACTCGTTTTTCTTATGCATTCTTTTTCTTAAAAATTAACAGCTTGCTTGCCACATAATTTAAGACAATCACGATGACATTTGAAATAATCTTCATCCACATATCGTTGAACGACAGTACATCCACAAATACAAACATCAATGCAACATCTAGAAAACCTGTCAGCAATCTGCAGCTGAAAAAAGAAACAATCTCCTGTATAATCACTCCAACATCTGTGCTTTTACTCTCAAATACCCAAATCTTGTTGGTAACATAGGCAAATAATACAGACAAAATCCAGGCTACACAGGTGCTTGCAACCGTATTGATTCTGAGTGGGTGTGCGCAGACATAATAGGCAATAATATTAATAACTGTTGTTCCTACACCAAAAACCAGATATAATACAAGTTCTTTATATTTTTTCCATAAATCTATCATTTTTTCTTTCATTTTTCTAATCCATTCCATTTAAACTGTAATCATTTTTCACTCTTGAGAAGTTTGGATTATAATACGGATCTCCATATCTTAAAATATCGTTCCATTCTGTTCTCATATATTCAATCTCTGTCTGGAATCTTCGAACTTTTTCTTCGGAGTCTTCCTGTCCACGTGATTTTGACTCATAATGGTATGCTTCCACATATGGATCATATACAATGTCATATCCTGCTTTTCGCACTTTCAGGCACAAATCTACATCATTAAATGCAACAGACAGATACTCGGTAAAAGCACCAACCTCATCAAATACTGATTTGCGAATCATCATGCATGCAGCCGTCACCGCACTGTAATTCAATTGGATTGCTGCTTTATGAAGATACCCATCATGGATTCTACGACATCCCGTCAGCATGTTTGATGCTGCACCTCTTGCATGTCCACCAATTCCCACTACAATTCCTGCATGCTGTATAGAATCATCCGGGTAATAAAGTCTTGCACCTACAATAGCAACCTCCGGCCTCTGACAAGTTCCTAGCAATTCTTCCATCCAGTCTGGTGTCAAAATTTCAATATCATTATTTAATAAAATCAGATATTCTCCCTTTGCGAAACGTGCACCATAATTATTAATTGCGGAATAGTTGAAAATACCATCCGATTCCCATGTCACAACCTTAACTGGCATCACACTTCCATCCTGACGGTAAAAGTACTCTTTTCCAGGTACTTCTTTATCGGTACGAATCTTCTCATAATAAGAAAATGTTTCTTCTTTTTCACTATTATTCTCAATTACAATCACTTCATAGTTATGGTAGTTAGATTTTGCAATTGATTTCAGACATTTTTTTAAAGAATCGACTTCATCCTTACTCGGAATCAGAATTGAAATCATAGCTTCTTCCTTGACCGGATATTTTACACGGTAAAATCCAAGATTTGGTGTCAGTTCAACTTTTCCTGGAACATTCATTCTGTTTAAATGAGCCTGAACCACCTCTTGCCCAGCATTAAATGCATAGGATTTGCTGTCCTGGTTTGCTGCGGTAGAACCCTGATGCATTCTCCAATGATACAGGACTTTCGGAATATGCACCACCCTATGTGCCTGTTCTACACAGCGGAAAATAAAATCATAATCCTGTGCGCCATCAAACTCGCTGCGGAATCCTCCAACTTCTTGCACAATCTCCTTTTTTACTACAAAAAAGTGTGTAATATAATTATTGGAACGCAATAAATCCAGGCTAAAATCCGGTTTGAAATGAGGTGCATAATACTCTGCTAAATTCTCCGTCACCTTATCTTCATCCGAATAAAGGACATCTGGTGTACCTTTTTCTTCTAATTGAAAAGAACTAACCTCATTCCACTTCTGATTATAGGTCTCCCAATGAACACCAGACTGTACTATCTTTTCTGGTACAGTTATCGCTGATACCATTTCAAACAGTGCATTTGGAGCTAACAAATCATCATGGTCTAACAAGCCAATATAAGATCCTGTTGCAAGCTTGATTGCTTCATTTGTATTTTCTGCGATTCCGTCATTTTTTTCTAGCTTCTGATATTTGATTCTTGCATCTGTCTGTTGATATTTTTTTACATATTCTCCAACTTGCTTCTGATTGGACGCATCTGCAAGACATAACTCCCAGTTCGTGTAGGACTGATTCTGCACCGATTCTATCATCTGCGTCAAATATGTCTCCGGTGTGTTATACAGTGGAACCACAATACTAATACGTGGTCTATCTTTCCAAGAATCCGATTTTTTTCTTTGTTTTTCCAGCTCTTCTTTTCCCATCGAATGTTTTTTCAGCCATTCCATATAAGAAATGTCTTCCGGCTCACTTTTTTCCTTTAATCGAATGAGAAACTCATGGAATCCATAATGCTTTAGATAGCGGATTCCTTTTAAAATATTATATGGGGTTGGTTTCATTTTTTCTTATTCCTTTAACGAAAAATCTGCCTTATCCAATGTCAAATTAGGATTATAGTACGGATCTCCTGCTTCTAACTCCTTACTCCAACTTTCAATAAATCTTGCAACCTCAGAATTAAACCGTTCCACCTTCTCTGGTGTATCCTCTAATCCTCTTGACTTTGATTCATAATGATATAATTCTGCTGCCGGGTTATACACAATTAATTTGCCTAATGTGCGAACCTTCATGCAAAAATCAATGTCATTAAAAGCGACACGATATTCCTCTGTCAAGCCGCCTACTGCCTCGAAAATCTCTTTTTTGACCATCATACATGCAGCTGTTACAGCTGACAAATCCTGTGCACAAATAATTCTCGAAAAATAGCCATCATCAAATCTGGACAAACCTATGAATGCATGACCCGCCATTCCACCAAATCCAAGAATTACTCCTGCGTGCTGAATTGTATCATCCTCATAATATAATCTTGCTCCCACAATTCCCACATCATCGCGCATGCAATATCCTAGCATTTCTTTCAGACAATCTGGATTAATAATCTCTGTATCATTATTCAGGAGAAGAATATATTCTCCTTTAGCATTTTTTACACCATAATTATTAATTCTAGAAAAATTAAATTCACCTTCATAGTACAAAACTGTAACATTTTCTTTCTCTTCGATTTCTTTATAATAATCAAACGTTTCCTGTTCTGTACTATTGTTCTCAACAATAACGAACTCAAAATTTCGGTAGGTTGACTTTTCCTCTATTGAATCCATACATTTTTTCAAATCATCAACATGATCTTTATTTGGAATAACAATAGATATTAATGGCTGTCCTTCCCATAAAAATTTTGTTTTGTACATTCCATAAAACTGTCCATGTTCCACTTCTGCCGGAATCCCAATCCTGTCGTAATGCTCCTGAACCGCTTTTCTTCCGGCTTCAAAGGCATACATCTTGCTCTCTGGATTGGAAGCCGTAGAATTAATATGACATCTCCAATGATATAAAATCTTTGGAATATGCTTTATATTCTTTGCCACCTCCGTGCAGCGCAAAATGAAATCATGATCCTGCGCGCCGTCAAATTCCGAACGGAGCATACCGACTTTCTCGATAATTTCTTTTTTTACGACAAACAAATGACAGATATAATTCATGCTACATAAAAGGTCTATATTAAAATCAGATTTAAAATGTGGTTCAAAATATTTTTTCCCACTCATATCTACCTTGTCTTCATCTGAATAAATAATATCTATCGTAGCATCCTCATTTAATACTCTTGCACACTCAAACAGTGCATTTGCCGGCATAATATCATCATGGTCTGCTAACACGATAAACTCCCCTGCCGCCATTTCAATTGCAGCATTTGTATTCTTTGAAATTCCCTTATTCTCTTCTAATTCCTTGTATTCAATTCTTGAATCTTTCCGCGCGTACTCTTTCAAATATGGACTAAGTAAGCTTTTATCTTCCGAAGCATCCGCAAGACAAAGCTGCCAATTGGTATAGGTCTGTCCTATAATGGAATCCACCATTTCTTTTAAATACTTTGGTCTTGTATTGTAAAGTGGAATAACGATACTGAATGTTGGCTGATAAGCAAATGTTGTATTTCTCTGTTCTTCCAATTCCTCTTGCTTTACCCCATACTTTTGAATCCACTCTTTATATTTAAACTTTGCATCATCTACATCTTTTTCACCTAGCAATTTTGCCTTCGTTTTTATCAATGCAGCCGCCAATCCGTATCTTCTAAGGTAATTGATTCCTTTCACGAAAACACCTGGCTCTTTTCCATCTGCATTCAGACTGCGAATAGCTGTATCATATACAGATTCCTTCTCACCACACGACAAGAAAAGCTTTCCTCGATTAAATTTATTTACTGGTGCTTCAATTTTAAAACCACACATGTAATCATCATCAATCTCTTCAAATACAGCCTTTACATCTCTTCTGTAATTTCTAGTGATTTCATATTTAATCTCATTTCCTTTGTGATCTACCAGCCTATATTTTATCTCTCCATCTGCTACGGCCCAACCTGCCAGTATCAATTTTCCATCTACGTATTGATCTGTCTCCACATAACACTCTATACTATCACGTCTTCTTTGCAGCCAGTCTGACTTCAAAGCCATCGTTAATACCTTTTTGTCACCATTGACGCAGTAAATCCGTAATTCTTTTGCCTCTCTCCAGTTATCCGGCAAATGGACAATCCCCTGTATCTCCTCACTTACATTTGCCTTATAACGCAGGTACTTTTGTCTGACTGGTATTCCTGCCTGATTATGGTATTCTATTTCAAGTTTCTTTTTATCTAAAAATACTTCTAAGTATCTTTTTTCTGGGTTGTCATCACGATACCATCCAAAAAAGATAATCGTATTTTCTTCATATATATGAAATCTCAAATTTTCTAATATAAAATCGTAATTCTCCATCTTTTACCCTTTTCCATTCTTTTAAGCTAAGTTACGAGGATTATTCTAACATAAAAGTTGTATAAAGTCTATTTGCGCATATGATTTAATCTAAATAGCCGTTTTTCTCCATTTTTTTCCTGTTTTCGTATTATACCTGGATATCTTTTGAATCCCCACACATTCTGTGTTAAAATTAGTTGTAAATATTTAATAAATTTAGGAGGACGAGTTATGCACAAATTAAAACGTTTCTATGCATTATGCCTTACATTTATAATGTTCTTTTCATTATTTATTCCTGCACATAATGTATACGCATCTGATTCAGAAAATGAAACAGTTCCAATAGAGAACGATGCTTCCGAAACAGAAGACACTGTTTCTACCCCATCTGATGATATCAGTAATTTGAATGAAAATACTGCAGATGAGAGCTCAACTCAAATCATTTCAAAAGGAGCTTCCCAACACGCAACAACAGTAGTTTCATCTCCAACTGGGAAAAAAGGAATTATCGCATCTTATTGGACAGACCCTGGCACACCATACTACGATGATCCAATCGAACTTGGTGTTGATCACGCATTATTTAACATTGATGTAACTGAATTAGTCAGTACAAACGGCACTGGAGAGCCTTTCGTATACAATGGGAAAACCTACTACTATAACAATTACGAAGGACAACAGTTATACTATACATTCTTAAGAATGCAAGAAATTCGTGATAAAGGGATTACTTTAACAGCACAGGTAAACATGAGCTGGTCTGATGACCCTGCTCTGCAACAGCTTATTTTCCCTTCTGGTAGAGAAGCCGGCCATAATTATTATGCATTAAATACATCAACAGCAGAATCCCAGGAAATTCTTGCTGCAGCATTCCATTACCTTGTGACCAAGTGTCCTTATGTAAATAACTGGATTGTTGGCTGTGAGATTAACAGTCCTGAACAATGCAATTACTGTGGAACTATTGATGTCACAACAAATGTAATTATTGCTGCGCAAACCTACAACTTGATGTATAATGCCATTCAGGATGTAAATCCTTCTGCAAAAAATTATGTTTGTTTAGATAATATTTGGAACTTTGACAATGGAACCGGCATCCCATCCAAAACATTTCTAGAAGAATTTGCTAAATATGAAACAGATAAGAACTGGAACCTTGCTTTTCATCCATATCCTGTTCCATACGGCTCCACTGACAACCCATCTGATTGGCTTATGTGGTCAGAAAAATCTTCCCAAAATGGATATTTAACTCACAATGAATACACCGGTTTCCTTACTGGTGCAAACCTTGAAGTTTTGTCAAATTTTGTAAAAGACAACTATGGTTCCTCTCACCGTATCATATTAACAGAATTTGGATATGACTCAAGAGCTGGTGAAGCTAATCAGGCTGCATCCTTATATTACACATACAAGGCTGCAGAACGAGACAGTATGATCGACGCATGCATTTATCAACCATGGACCGACACTGGCTGGGATTTTAGAGAAATGGGAATTCTCGCTAAAGATGGTACCAAACGTCAAATTTATAACGTATTTAAATATATGGACAGCAATCCAGCCCTTGCCTCTGAAAGCTATTATTTAAATGTTCTTGGTATTTCAAATTGGACCGATAATATTATTTATAATTATTCAAGTACTACAAATGGTCCTGTCACTATCTCTGGCGTTTATATTCCAGACGATGACGGCAAACAAATAAGAGCTGGTGCTGTAATTGATACAAACAGTGAAGATCTAACCTATGAATGTACCGTAATTGACTATGATTATGCTGCTTATGGTACCTCTCCTTATCCAGAGGTAAAAACAACCAAAAACAAATATGATAACTGGATGACATATACACCATCCCACCCAGGAATGTATGGTTTTTGCTGGCGAGCTTATCGTAATGGTTCCATTGTTGCGGAGGCCGGTGCAACTCATGCATTTGGTACACCAAACGTCATCTCAAGTGCTAAAATTTATGTCCCTGATCGCAATGCTAATACCTTGAGATTTGGAATGGTATATGATGCATTAGATAGACAAAATGTAAGAATTCAATGGTTCTTATATCGCCCAGATGATAATGTTTACGAGGCAATTCTTGCAGATGGATTAGTAAAAGATTTAGGTGAATGGCAAGAATGGACAAAGAAACCTGGCCGATACTGGATTATGTGTAGAGTTACAGCCATCAATAACCCAAGTTCAAGCCTCTGTTGGGGAGTTGAAGTTCGTGACGGAGTTGTAATTGATCCGTAAACTTTTATAATATTATTAGATAATATCAAAAAAGCCTGTACAGATGTAACCATCTGCACAGGCTTTTTTTCACTAATCAATTACCTTCCCATCTCGAATCTCAACTCCCCAACACATTGTTGAAGCCGGATTATTTGTAGCTGTAACTCTACACATAATCCAATATCTACCGGATTTCTTTGTCCATTTTTGACATACTCCAATATTTTTTACTAAATCGTCCGCAAGAATTGATTCGTATACCCCTTCATCTGGCTTATACACAAACCACTGAATTCTTACATTTTCTTTATCCGTTGCACTAAACACCATTCCAAAGTCCAGCGTCTGTGCATTTCTGTCTGGCACATATATCATTGCATTAGATATCTGATTACCAGCAAAATAATGCGTTGCACCATATTCTGATATAATTTTACCATTCTTATAGGCTCTCCAACAGAAACCATACATTCCTGGATGAGATGGTGTATATGTCATCCAATTGTCTGTTTTGTCTGCTGTTGTCTTTACTGCTGGAAAAAACGCCGTACCATATGTTGCATAATCATAATCTATCACGGTACATTCATATGTAATATCAGAATCATCCGTGTTTATTATTGCTCCCGCTCTTATATTAATAGCGTCATCATCTGGTATGTAAACTCCTGTAATTATTGCATCATCTGAAGAATCATACCAAAAATCACAATCCACATTTCCTGTAATACCATCTACTTTTCCGCTCTCAGTATACTGCCAGTATTCATAATCACCTGCATATGTCGTCTGTTTTGTATAGTTTGCCAACCAGATTTTATGTGGAATGTTTCCCGCATTTAAGCTATCCTCCAACATACTCTTATTTGCATAAACCATTGGCGTATATCCTGCCTGCTGGATCCTATCGCAGAATGCATTCACAATAGCCGTTGCTTGCTCTCTTGACAAATTCGCATTTTGCAATCTTCCCGCCTTTACATATTCATAATCAATTACAATAGGCATTGTAATATCGTACCCCGAAATCTTAGACAATGCAAAATCCGCTTCCTCAATTGCTTCGGCCTCCGTAATCGCCTGGGAGAATATATATGCACCAACCTTCATTCCGGCATTTAAGGCGTTCTGTATATTATCTTTTCCACTTGAATCCTCAACGAGATTTCCTCCGGAATATCCTCTATAACCAACTCTTATAAATGCATACTCCATTCCGGAATTATTGACACTATTCCAATTTATATTTCCCTGGTAACGGGATACATCTACACCATTTCTTATTTTGCAGTCTTTAAACTTATCATTATGTGTATAACCTTCATATGAAAATGCTTCATATCTTGGTGAATAAAAATCTGCCATCCGCTCCTCTAAAAGCTTTACATATTCCGGATCATCCGGCAACGATTCTATTCCATTCATAAGGCTTTTTTCAAGTTCCTTTGAATCCATTTCGTCTTGATTATTTAACACTTCACTTGCATCTGTCTCTAATTGAGTGTCTGGCACCTCACTTGCGTGCGTAAGAACCGTGGCAAAATTTAAGATACCAATACAACCAAATATAAAAATTATTTTTCGTTTCATATTTACCTTCCTTTTATTTCTAATCAATTACTACTCCATTTCTCACTTCAACCCCCCAACACATTGACGATGCCGGATTATTTACAGCTGTAACTCTACACATAATCCAATAACGACCTGACTTCTTAGTCCAGCTTTGCCATTCTCCAATATTTTGTACCAAATCGTCTGCAAGAATTGCTTCATATACATTGTCATCTGGTCTATATAAAAACCATTGTATTCTTACATTTTCCCTTGTCGTTGCATCAAATACCATTCCAAAATTAAGTGTATCTACATTCCTGTCAGGAACATATATCATCGCACTGTTAATTTGGTTACCTGCAAAATAATGTGTTGCACCATATTCTGAAACAATTTCCCCATTTCTATAAGCTCTCCAACAAAATCCATACATTCCCGGATGGGATGGTGTGTATGTCATCCAATTGTCCGTTTTATCCTGCGTTCTCTTCACCTCTGGGAAATATGCTGTGCCATATGTTGCATAGTCATAATCTATCACGGTACACTCATATGTAACATCTGTTAATTTTGTATCAATGACTGCACCTGCCCGTATATTAACAGCATCGTCATCTGGTATATATACTCCCGTGATAGATACTGTTTCTTCTGGCATTACAACAGTATCTAAATTACATTCTGGAATTGATGTATAAATTGTCCAAATATTTTCTGGATTGTGACTTGAATTTCCTTGTGCCACTCTGCTATCGCTAATATTAAGGTATGAATAGGAACTATCCGATGCGTTTCCAACATCATCCCACGTACAGTCAACATTATACCAGTTTCCGTACAAATACACCTTGTTCCACTCATGGTCGCTGCTTGTAACTGCTATTGTCTCTATTCCAGCACCGTTACATAGTAACTGCATCGCCTGCGCATATCCTGCGCATACTGATTTTCCTTCTAAAAAAACGCTTACACAACTTTGATCATATTCACATGTAGAATATATAGTGTTATCCATAATCAAATCATATGCTGCTTTTTCTTTCTCTAAATCTGTTTCATTCCTATTAATAATGTCCATCCAGCTATTTATAACCGTTTGAAATTCATTTCTATAATTAGCCCTTTGTGCACCACTAACCATATCCATATACATACCGATACACATGTATCCTTGACCATTGACTATATAGTTTCCATACTCACTTGACAGGAAAAAATATTGTGGATTAGAATTTCTAAAAATCTGCGCAATAACAAACGCCTCATCCTTTTCCAATCCCTCGTATGACACATAATTTGTATACCCAGACACATTGTTTCCAGAGGTATCTTGTCTGTAATTGGCATCATTCGAGGATACCAAATAATTCATACATACACTATCTAATCTATCGTAAAACGCCTTCTGCTGCGAATTCAATTGATTATAAAAATATGAGTTACTATAATCCTTCCATGATGAAATTTCTGCTGTTGATGCATAATTCTTCTCAATCTGGTCTACTTGTCCATCTGTCGCCTCATAAAGAACTGCCTGCTGATAGCCATTCTTTTGCTCCGTATTCACTTCATCTGCAAACACCACATTCCCTGTATCTGCTGTTACCAGTGTAAATACAATCAATGCAAATGCCAGAAATTGTCTTCTTATTCGTTTCACTTTTTCACAAAATAACATACCCCATATCTCCTTTCCATTTATATGTTCGTAAACGCACCATAGTCGGTACTAATACTTGATTAGCCGCTCCAAAGAGCGGCGTTGGTTTTAAAGTTGCTTTCTGCATTCCTTTGGTAGCTTGTCTGACCAAGGAAGCAGATCTTCACAAAAACTTGCATCATGGTCATCCATGTGCTTTGGAATCTCTGTCAGAAGATATTCAAAGTAATTATAAGGTTTTAGATCGTTAGCCTTTGCAGTTTCTGCAATGCTGTAAATGATTGCACTTGCTTCTGCCCCTGCGATGGTATCAATCATAACCCAGTTTTTCTTGCCTACACAGAATGGCCGAATTGCCTGTTCTGCCGAATTGTTATCGATTGGCACTTCTCCATCTTCAAGGAATGTTCTCAAATACTTTTCCTGATTCAAGGAGTAAGTAAATCCATTTGCTGTCTTACTCTTCGGCGGAACAGACATGAGATTCTGTTTTGCCCATGCAAAATAAGCATCCACCAGTGGCTTTACAGTCAACTGACGATGTTTCAGGCGTTCATCCGGATTCATGTCCCCAAGCTTGTTCTCCTCGCGATAGATTGCTTGGATTTGCTTCAATGCCAGATATGCAAGAGACATTTTCTGGTTTGCCTTTGGTAGAGCCTTAACAGCCTCATCGAAGCGACGTCTTGCATGTGCCCAGCACCCAGCGATTTTCAGGTCTTCGCGTTCTTTTTCAATCGTATGGTAGACCTGATAGCCATCCGTCAGACAAATTCCTTGAAAATCTTTAAGAAAAGCTCGTGGATGACTGGCATTACGAGATGGTTGGTACTCGTACAAGATGATCTGCTTATTCAGATACATCTTTCCTGTACGGTATACCCACATGTAATGCTTATTTCCGGTAGTTCTGTTTTCTTTTGAAACAAGAACCGGAGTCTCATCTGCTTGTAAGACATGATAGTCATACATTTTCTCGTGCAGATAATCATAAAAGATTGAGAGATATCTCTCTGCACATAGAATGGTCCAATGAGCCATATCCGCGCGATCGATGTTAAGACCCATTCTTTGGAATTCCTGTTCCTGACGATAAAGAGGTGCTGCATTAACATATTTGGCATTCCAAATGCCTGCTAGCAAAGATGGTGAAACAAGACTGTTTCTTAGTAAATAAGCAGGATGATCTGCCTTTTTGAAATGATTGTCCTTTTTAGATTTATACACGCCAACGTGATGTTCTTCGATTTCAATCTTCATTGGGGTAAAACGATAGCGATGGTATACTTCATCTTCAAGCTGATACCAGCCATCTTCTCCGAATTCGTCGATTAACTCGTCTTCCGTCATCTTGTGTTCAACCGGAACGATTGGAAGACCTTTGATGTCAGCAGCGCGTTTCCCCTTTTTCTTTTTACTATGAGGTTTCGATGTTTCTTCTTCCTCTGAGCATTCAAGGGCTGCAACAGCTTCTGCTTCATTAAAATAAACGATATTGCCATCAACCTCTAAGAAGCTGATCTGGTTATCTACATCAAGTTTCTCAGATGACTTCCCAAAACGGTTATTGTTCAATACAGCGACCTGTTCCAACAACAGTTGCAGTTTCCGATCAATATCTTTGAGTTGTGATTGTTGTGCCAAAAACAGTTGAATAAGGGTAGCCTTGTCAAAATTATTCAATTGTTCTTCTGTATATTCCATCGCCATAATGTACCTCTTTTCTAAGGTCTATTATAGCGGATATGGACTTAAATTGCGAATGTTGTTCGTTTCAAAATTCGGCAAATTGCCTATGCCTGTAAGCTCCCACAAGGGATTTGTAGACCTTGTAAATGCAGAGTTTTCAAAACAATGGATATAAATTACAATTACCTAAAAGCGCAATAACACGCTAATAATGCAGAATACTGGACTTACAGATGATTGTAATTACCATATTAGAACCCAGGAATGATGCCCCTGAAATTTCTACCTTTTGCACAATCATTATGCCATATGTTCTGGCGGTCGGATCTCTTGAACCGTTTTCTTTGGAAAAATTGTTAGACCTTCCATGAGCCAACGAAATTGCTGACTGGTAAGTGCTCGTACTTCGGATTCATTTCTTGGCCACACGAAGTTCCCTTTCTCTAGGCGCTTATACAAGAGCAAGAATCCGTCCTTTTCCCACACCAATCCTTTGATTCTGTCAGTCTTGCGACCACAGAAAAGGTAAAGCGTATCAGGAACGTACGGGCTACTTCCTGTTTTGGATTCGATGATAGAAGCTAATGAATCCAAGCCAAAACGGAGATCCGTGTAGCCGCAAACGATATAAATCTGTTTAAAACAAGTGGCATCATTCAACATGGGCAAGCACCCCAAGAACTTTTGATAAAAGTGAAGATGATGTGTTTTCTGTAACACGAAGAGTCACACCATGCGCTGAAAGTTCAATAAATGATTCATCGCACTCTTGATTTGTTTCTGCAAAAGAATAATTACCATTTGTCATTAGATTGGTAGGAACAGGAACAATCGCTTGTTCAACAACCTCGCTTGGAAGCGAATCCAAACAGGCTTTGCGAACCTGAGTCATTCGGTAATAATAGTTTGCGGTGGTAATAGAATGTTCCTGACACCATTCGCTGACAGACATTCCAACAGGCCGATTGTTACAATCTTGAATCATTTGAGCCCATTCTTGTATACGACAATTGCGTGATGCTATAGATGTTTGAGATTTCATAATAGAAGCCCTCCTTGTGTCAAAAAAGTTTAGACTAAACTTTTTAGACTAAACTTTTTTGATGAATATTAATTGTTGGGTCTATTTTCTCAAATTTTCATAGCGCAATCTATATACGCACTATGGTGCGTTTACATATGTTCATTCTACCGTCTCTGCCTCATTTTTGCAATACAAAAAAGGCCGCTAACAAATTAGCGACCCATTTTATTAATATAGCATCAATTTTGCAATATAATCATTTTTTAAGCTATAACCATAATTTTTAGCTGACGCCCACCCCTTGCCATAAGGATTTTCCTGAATTCCAAGCCACTCAACATAAGGTGCACAGCCTCTTGATACATAGGAAAACCTATTATCAACACAAGGATTATTCAGTGGTTCCGTAGATGCATAAGCTTTCAAATGTTGTACCTGTGCTCGAATTCCCTCTCGCACACTACTATAACTATTTCCCGGTACTCCACCTGTTGCCCCCAGTCCAGCAAAATTGTACTGTGTAATGCTCACATCTCCACCAAATCGCAAAAATCCTGTTTCTTTCATTGCTTGACAAAATGCAACTTCTGCCTTTATTCCTTCTGCGTTACATTCCTCCAGATATATCTGGCAGAAATTCTCAATTGATGGTGCATCTGACCCTGCATAGTATCCTGGATATGCAGCGTTACTATTATAATAGGCCAACATTTGAGCTAATGTTATTGCTGAGGATCCGACTATATTATAATATCCAGACACAGATGTCACGGCGCAACTGGTTTCACCAACCATTTTGCTAATACCTGCTTTATCTGACACATATACATTTACCTTGTAATTTCCAAGGTTATTTTTATGATTTGCCGGGTCTACATACACACTATAATTTCCACCCGATGTTTTCGTCGGTGTATACCATACTAAATCGCTTTGATCTGCTGCACTCCATATAGGAACCATAACAGATGTTATATCTGCCCCCGATGCTACACCTGATATATTTACCTGAAATGTACCACTTGATGCATTCTGATTTACAATTTCAATTTTTTTCTCACTAGGTCCTGTTACAACAAATGAAGTGGTTCCTACATTAACCATAGCCCCGCTCTTGTATGTTGCATACGCATGCACATAATACATCCCCTCTGTTCTATGATTACTTAACGGAACATTCGCATACCATGTATCCCCAGAAAGTGTCCCTTGATAAAACACTAAATCATCCTGGCCATTCGTATCACTCCACACAGCGAACTGTACACCTGCAAGACTTTCTCCTAATGTTCCTGGTATATGCCAGCCAGATATAGAGAATATGCTACCATCGCCATTTGGTGATGCAGACACCTGAGCTGAAGGTGCGCTCATATTTACTGTCTGCATATTTACACATTCTAATGTTCCGTTTTGACTCAAAACATATGTATGGACGTTATATTTGCCAAATCTACTGTTGTGATTTGCGACATCAAAATGTGCTTTATATGTGCCATCTGCCTGTGCTGTTGCTGAATACCATCTGATATCACTTTGATCTGAAGCACTCCAGATAGCATAACGCACATCTCTTATTAAACCACTCGCATTCACACCAGACGATACGACATCAAATGTTCCTGATACCGTGTTTACATTTTGGATTTTTACATTTTTCACTGATACTTCTGGAACAACAAATGATGTGCATCCTACGTACTGCATATTTCCAGTAATATCTGTTGCATATGCGTGAACATAATAGGTACCTGTTGTTTTATGATTCGCAATTGGAATATTAGCAATCCACTTATCTTGACTTAAGGATGCATCATAAAACACCAAATCATCCTGTCCATTTTTGTCACTCCATACTGCATATTGTACTTTCGCCAAACTTTTTCCTAAAGTTCCTGGTATATGCCAACCGGTTACTGTATAGTTAGCATTTACATTATCTGATATGTTACTTACTGTTGCCTGTGGTCTTGGAATCTTTACTGTGAATGGATTGCTTACACTTTCCATTCCACTTACACCATTTTGTACATACACATACACCTGATATGTTCCAAAATTGCAATTGTGATTTGCAATATCAACATGTGCTACATATGTTCCATCCGCCTGTTTTGTTGCAAAATACCAATGCATATCACTTCGATCTTCTTTACTCCAAACAGGTACTACAACATTTGATACACCTGCAATTGCCTTTGGATTTGACACTACAACATCAAATGTTCCTGATACTGTATTTATATTCTGTACATATGCATTATCAACTCTTGCTGCCTCAACATCAATTGTATTTTCTGCAACTTTTTCACGAACTCCATTGGCATATGTCGCATAAGTATGAATATAGTATTTTCCCAATGTTTTGTGGTTAAATAACGGAACATTCATCTCCCATCTGTCACCTTTAAGGCCTGCTGTGTAAAATACGAGGTCATCCTGACCACCTTCTGCACTCCATACTGCATACTCAACTTTACTTAAACTTGCGCCAAGCGTTCCAGGTATATGCCAGCCAGATACCTGGATATTTGTTTCAGACGCATCAATACTCACAGAAACATCTGATTCACATTTTTTAATATTTACAGATGTTGTCCCAATACAACTTGATACTCCTACGCTATCATAGATATATGCATGCACCTGATAAGTTCCATATTTACATCCATGATTTGCAATATCAACATTAGCAGTATAAGAACCATCACTTTGTAACTGTGCTGTATACCAAACAATATCGCTCTGGTCTGCTGCACTCCATACTGGTATCCGAACGGTTGAAACCGAATAATTCGAGTGTATTCCAGATACTCTTACCTCAAATGTTCCCGACACATTATTTACGTTATCAACACTTAAACTTGCACTCACAGCCTCCGCTACATTAAATGAGGTATCGCCCATATAATAGGAAGAACCATCCGTTTTCATTACATAAGCATGAACCGCATACGCCCCTAAAGTTTTATGATTGCTTAATGGTACTGTTGCTTTCCAATCCCCATTACTATCCTTAGATGCTGTATACCAGACAAGATCATCTGCACCATTTGAAACACTCCATACTGCATATTGTACACCATATACATCTGGAATATTTGATGCATTTATTTCACACGTTCCATTTGCATTTAACACCGCTGATAAATTTGCTGTTCCTGCTGGATAGTCAACATAACTTCCCTTTTTTTTCACTCCATAATAAGATGCGATTCCAGTTGCATCTGCTATTCCCAAACGTTGTAACTTTTCATCACTATTTAAGAAATTATTAGCATCTGATGCATTTGAAATAAAAGCATGTTCTACAATAATTCCCGTAAATCCTGATTTTTTGCTATTTCGAATAACAGAATAGTAATCTGCCAGGGAGCCATCATCATAAGTTGAACCATTTTCTGAATTTTTTATTTTTGTCCCTCTATTACCGAGACCAAGCGCTGTTAGGTTATTTAAAATTGAACTTGCAATTCCACCTCCTACAACTCCTGCTGTTGGAACATAATTAGAATTAGGATAATACACTTCCGCTCCAGATGGTCCATCTGTTGAATGTGAATTGATATGAATACTTACAAATACGTCTGCCCCGACACTTTTAGCGTACGCAACCCTATCTTCCAGTCCAACATATGTATCTGATGTCCTGGTCATATAAACATCAATACCCTGATATGTTTCCAATTCTGCTTTACAATACTGCGCAATTTTTAATGTTAAATTCTTTTCTGACAAACCATTTCCATTTGCCCCTGAATCATTTCCACCATGTCCAGGATCCAAAACTACAACAATATTGCCATTTGCCGACTTTCCATATGATTTTCCAACAAAATCCTGCTGTTCCTTGACATCCTCAATTGCTTCCTGTATTGAATTCTGTGATGTCACATTTCCCTCTTGATCCATGGTCACAACATCGTACTTTACTTCATCCGAATCGTCGTCATCATCAGTCACTATCGCATCTGGTGCTGTTGTAACTTCTGTATTTACACCATATGTGATATCAATCCCAATATCTTTTAACGTAATCGTGTTAAATCCATCCTCATATGTACATTCCAGTGAATCCAAGGAATATGTTCCTGTCTGTGTTGCATCCTGATATTCTATCGTAAACCGGATTCCTTCATCAATAATTTCTGATGCATTTACCTCAAACTGTTCCCCGGTCTCATTGCAATGGTATACTAATTTTGCCGATGTAATCACTTTTCCCGATGTATCAAAACCGACAATCACATTTTGTGAATCAGGAGTCTGAATGTATGGCTGATCTAATACTACATATTTTAAAAGAAAATCTGCATCCGTATCTTCATTAACTACATTCTCTTCATCCGTTACTGCCTCTCCCTCTACACTCTGTTGCAGATTCTCTTCTGTTTCAACGGATTCTGATTCTAACTGTACATTATCAATATTCTCCGTATCTTCCGATATTTCCTCTTGAATGTCTGAAGATACTTCTGCAGTAGTGTCGTCCACACATTCTGTAGAATTCTCTTCTTCCACTCCTTCCTCTGTGTAAGCCTCCATTGCAAACACATTTTCCAATGGCATACTCATAAAAACTATCATAAATGCCATTAGAAACGCTGTAATGCGCTTTGCAAGTTTCTTCATTTCATTTTCCTCCAATTGTAATTTTATATACCTTATATTAGCACCTTTTTTCTTATTTATCTACGGTATAACCCCTAATTAAGAAAAATATAAGGGGAATACAAATATTCCCCTTATATCATGCCTCATTTTTTACTTTTTGAAACCATAACATACATCTGTCATTTGCAACATATAGAATTTTTGCAAATAAAGCTATAACAACACAACATGTTATAAACAAAATATAACTTCCTGTTCTTGTTAGTGTTGCCAAATCAAAGGTTGCTGTCATCCTGTCGATAATTACATGATGCACTAAAAATATTGCATATGAGTATTTACTGATACATGCACAACTTTTTCTTACCGCTCTAAAATCTAAATACCTTGAAATAAATACAAGAACACAGAACGATGCAATTCCAACATATGTTGTCTGAAAACTTGCTAACCATGACGGTGCAAATATTGTATTCAAAACCAATACACATACTGAAGCAAGCAGAACTGGTATATTTATTTTCTTAATATATTTTACAAAATACATACCAAACAAAATTTCCGGCAGTCTTGTTGTAATCAATTCTACTCTGTTAAGAGTGCCATTATAAATCCATACGCTCCAAATATATAGTAAAAAAGCTATAATTGCACAACCTATTGGATGTTTCTTTACTCCCCATCTCAATAATGGAAAAACGAGATATATTAAAACAATACACCCCAAAAACCATTCGCCCAATATATAAAAATTAGGTACAATACCGGTCAGATAACCATCAAATCCTATAATTGTATAAATAATATTTCTTTTTGGAATTGTGGTATCAAAGCCCTTATTTACATAAAATAAATATATAAAGCCCACAAAATATGCCAGCCAGAACATAGGATATATAGCCAAAAAGCGCTTTTTATAAAATGTCTTCAATTCAAGTTTTTCATCATATACATGCATGAGCGCAGCCCCAGAGACTATGAAAAATAAAGCCACACCAAAATCCCCTATGTATAAATTGCATACTTTGTATGTTACCACAATCTTGTCCCATGCTTCTGGCGGATACGAAATAAGATATACTGCATTAAAGTGCGTAAGCAATATTGCCACTACAGCAATTGCACGTATAAAATCTAAATAAAATAGTCGTTCTTTTTTCATTATTACTCCCTAAAAGTCCTTATTATAATGGTCTCATAAATTAAGACACTTTTTCCTCCTTTGAATTCTCTCCTCTATATAATAGTGCATTACCATAGCTGTCAAAACACTCACAACAACTGTAAGAACCGATAGTATCCAAAATTGTTGTATACATTCCATAAACTTAATCAATACCACATAATGCACTAAGTAAACAGGATAACTTATTTTTCCAATCTTTTTTAATAGCTGGCATTTTTCAAGTATATCCTTACTTCTGCTCCCTGACTCAATTAATATTATTATACAACACCATATAAAAGCAATTAACAAATACTTATTTTGCAGCCACCCTGACGGGGAAACATCAAAAATAATCTTTTTCATAAATGGAGTAAGCATAAAAATAATACCGAAGCAGGCAACAACCCCCATATCTGCAATCCAATATCTTCTTCGTTTCTCTGTTATCCTCTTCACCACTGTTGCCAAACAAATTCCCATTCCAAATACAGGTATATACCATCTAATTGAAATTGAATTCTCTATATAGCGACTATATGGAAACATGAATTCAAACAATGCCGAAAACAATACTATTGTTAACAAATAAACAGAATCTTTCTTAATTGATTTTCTAATCAAAATAAACAAAGGAAAAATTATATATAGCTTTATAATGACCGGCATATACCAAAAATGTCCAATCCCTTCTACAATAAAGATATGTGCCAATAGCTGCCGTCCCGACGTAATAAAGCCACTTAAATATGCTCCCACTAAAACCAAAAGATAACACGGATAAATTCTCAATAATTTTTGTGAATAGAACCTTAGAATCTTGAATTGCTTATCTCTATTTTTTTCATATGGATATATCATGAGAAAGCTACTTAAAATCATAAATAGCCACACACCTATCTTTCCACATCCCGATACATAACTTCCTACTTCGGACACAGAAACAATATGTGCAATAAGCACGAATAAACATGCTATGCCTCTTAAGGAATCAATATACCCCACTCTTTTTTGATCCATTTCTTTGCCTCGTTCAAAAATTTCTCCATTCCTATATGCTTTCTCTACTCTTGCGCACCATCAACATTCAATTTATAAACTGTATAGATATCTGTTTCAGCAATAACCGTAGCCCCCATATCTTTTAACTCATTTAAAGCATTTTCATCTTTGTTCCAAACTAAATATTCAAATGCATTTTCTTTCATATAGGAAAGAACATCGTCTAAACTCTCTCCTTGATAAATATACCCTATTCTAAACTGTGCACTGTACTGCTGCATATAAAGATATGTTGTCAAATCTGCAACAAGCCATGTATCCTCACTTGTATATTCGCTAATTGCATCGCCTAAATCAACCGTCTGAGCAGGCAATTTATAGATATTATTAAACCATGAATACTGACCAATTTTCCAGTATGGTTCTCCGCAACAAACAATCATTATAGATGCTACCAAGATTCCTATATACTGCTTCCATCTAATTTTCAAATCCTCAAGTACACATGTCAATGCATAGGCCATAAAAATTTCAACAAATAATATATAATACAATCTTACATACACACAAGACGCTTCTAACAAGCCATATGATATATAAAATACAATCGGATTGAAAATGAAAATATATAAACAAATAATATATTTTTTCAAAAATGAGTGTTCATCATTCTTTTTCTTTCTGAATAGAATATATAACAAACATGGATAATATAACCACTGCATTTTTGAATGACTCCAATATACATTGTATGTTTCTAGTGCCATATCAACTGCATTCGGGAACAATTTTGAAATGTTTTCTGGACGAAAACTATCAAGCAACGATAACTGCATTCCATAAAATACAGCTATCATTGCAAAACATAGTATCATAATAACAAGAGGAATCTTCTTTTTTACCTTTTCCTCATTTAATATAATACTTGCTAAAATCATTAAGATTGACAGACCTACTCCCATCAAGCTCATCGAGATTGTTGCTATTACGATAAGTGCCAGACCAAATACCTGCTTTTTTCCATATCTGCTTGTGCAAATCAGATAATAAAATAAAAACGGCAGCATAATTGATGCCATTACAGCTTTTCCATGCCAGACACATATTGCAAGCCGAAGTGTCAAAACATACCATGAATATCCGCCAAAAATAATTAAAACACACATCCAGAATACAAAAACCGCTGTTTTCTTTTGATTATTCTGAAACAGTTTTCTTCCAAGCAACGTATACACCATATATGCCATTGGTACAAGCCACACGGGCAATATCGTATGTGCAATTGCCGCAACGTGAATTCCTGTTATCTTTCCTAAAAAGGCTATATAATAATTCCATGAGGTTAATAAAAGTTTCCAATTCCCCTGTATAAACTGATTTTTCTGAACGGCATACTGTGATGCACTTATGTATGTTGTATCATCAGCTCCATTATATGTTAAACCAAAGATGTATGTAAAAACCTGAAGTAATATAATCGAAATTATCACAACATCATACAATGTTATATTAACCTTTAGTTCTAATAAGCTATTCTTTATTACTTGGAATTTTCTTGCAAATATCACCGCCAACATTCCAACAATGATTACTCCGTAAATAAGAACTAATGTATTAAAACTTGCATTTGCCAAATCCAATGGGACACATATTATTTGAAACAATGTCCATAAGATAATATTTCCCCACATATACTTTTCAGCAAAGCTTTTCTCTCTATTTCCCTTTACTAGTTCTGTACCCATAATTCCAATACATGTAGGAACCACAGCTAAATAGCCTGCTAAAATTACAAGACCTATTACTAATCTAATTTTTTCCATGAATACATCAATCCTCTCTAAATTTTTGACATCACCTTTTTCAGACTCATTCTTATTTCGTACCTACTTTAAACTCGCTCTTTAAACATTAATATTCAAATTTCTTTACAAATTCCCGTTCCAATTCTATCTCCGTATACACATATACATCCATAAATACATATTCTTTTAAACGCTGCATGAAGATTGGCGTATACTTTTCTTTTTTTAGTCTGTGATTTCGTATCTGATTCACAACATTCGGATTATTGTTTGAATTACAGACTAAATTCAATCAAAAACCACTGATTATCCTTATTAATCACAAATCCATCCGCCGTATTCACAATATCATCTTTTGTATCTTCAAATTCTTCCAATACCCTTGCTCCCCGATATGGCTTTTTTGCAATCTCATCCATATCAAGAACCGGCATCTCTTCCCCATTATAAAAATAGGTTAACGGTACTTTTTCCCGTATCATTTAATCCCGCAATCACTGTTATTCCATCCAACTGAATCTCAGCTTCTTTTATTTTTGCAAAATTTTCAATCCTTAATTTCATCTTACCATCCTTCGGATATAGATATGCCTTTTTATATCGTTCTCATTTTCAATGACAAGTATACCATTTTCTATTATTAGTTGTCTAGAATGTCTCTTCGGATTAATTTGACACCTTTTAGCTTTCTTATGTTTTTTTCAACAAGATAACCACAATTTAGCAACTACCATTTAATTCCCTACATTTTCTTACAGACAAATTCCTCCCAGGATCCGCACGTTCTGTTCCTTAAGCATCTTAATCTCTCCAGAAATCTCGTCATAAATAGACTGACCGCTCTGTTCAATCAAAACCGCTGTTCCGATTTCTACTGCTTCGCGCAACGCTGCTGCCGAATAACAAACATTTTCTCCGTAAACGACTTCAATTCCCACATTCTGCATCTTCTCTGTAAATGCTGTAATCCATGCTTTCTCTACATGTTCAATCTCCGTTCCTGTCAGGAATATTTTCTGAATGTTTTCTGCCCTGCATGCAAGTTCCAGATTGGAAACAAGAATATTCTCTGACGCTTCCCTGGATATTTTCTTTCTCTTACGGTTTTTCAGGTTCAACAGGAATTCATCTACCTTTGAAACCTTTTCTTCTTTTCTGATGCATCCTAGTAAACGCACTCCGTACAGGTCTGATAACTCTTCACTGTTTTGTAATGTACTTGAGAAAACTACTTTTGCGCACACCCACAATACCACAAAAAATACACCAACAACAAAACCAAGAATCAGATATTTCATACTGAAGGATGGTTTCGTCGGAGGCGCCTGAACTACTACTTCAGTATCTGCTTCCTCCCCTTCCTCTAATGTGTCTGCTGCAACCGTTATGTCCAATTCCGACAGTTGTTCTTCTGACATCGCATTGGTCAATACATTTAACTGATATCGATAATCGCTTAATTGCGTCTGTGCCACACTCTGCTTCGATGCAAGATCACTATCTGTCTGTGTAATTACATTCTCCGATAACAATTTTAATCTATGGCTGCCTACTGTATCGGAAATCACCGAGGTCTGTCCTTCGATGCAATTTTCTACTACTGCTGCCATCTCCTTTAAAGTTTCTTCGTCTGTATAAACCACCTGCACAGAAAGAATGCTATTCGACTTTATTTCTGCTTCCAAATCATCTACTGAAATCAATTCTTCGATATATTTTTCATCCAGATCAAGTCCAAGTTCATTTTTTATTTCAGATGTAATTGCACCACTCTTAATATATTCTGCATATGCCGCCGTCACTGCTGTGGTGTAGTCTGATTCGATATTCTCGTTAATATTCCATGAATAATCAGAATCTATGTAATACTGCATTACTAATGCCTTTTCCTGGTATGGATCAATATTCATCAACACAGAATTTTTCAAATACTTCCGGCTTTTTTCCATTGCCTTTTTTATACTTTTGGCATCCTGTATCTGTTGTAACTCGTCTTTTGTAAAATCAGTTGAACTACTTGCTTCAACTTCTTCTGTTAACTCCTCCGCTGCCTTTTGCTGCGCAACTTCCGCATGATATGTTTTCATTCCTTTTACATAATGCATACCTGAAATTAAAACAGCGAAAATAATTCCGCTTATTATCCAGAAACGCCATGCCATTACAATCTGCCAAAATAACTCTCTTAAAGATATCTCCTTCTCAAATTCTTGTCTTTCCATAATGATAACCTTCTCCTCTACTTTTTTATCTTCTTTTTTAATATCCCTATTACCCATAGTATTTCTTCACATCTAAGTATTATTAGCATTATACTATAAACCAATAATCCAACTATGGTTGCGGAAACGAACCTGACAATCGCAGAATAATCAACTAATACCGTTTGCATTCCCATAAGCACCATACCAGTTACAATTGCTGCCAACAACATTTTTACCAATTTTATTTTCATGTCTCCCAATCTAAGTGTCCCTATTTTTTGATGCAGGAAAAACATATTCAAACCTACGGACACTATTTCCGCAATTACCGTTCCTAATATAATTCCTGCAAATCCTATAAACTGTACACAAAGAATACTAAATACAATGTTAACAACTACTGACAAAATACTTATTACCATTGGTAGCTTTGTATCTCCAAATGCCAAAAAAGCCTTTGTAAATAATCTTTCTATATTTATTGCTATCCAACATGCTGCATACAGAATAATTGCAACTGTTGTCAATGACAACGCTTTACTATCAAAAGCCCCCCTAAAATAAACAATCTTCACAATATCTTCTCCAAATATAACAGTAATGATACTAATTGGTAATAATAGCAAACATAATACTGCTATTCCCTGCTTTATTGTACCCTTTATAGCATCTACATTTCCTTTTACAGCTTCATTTGAAAATTCAGTAAAAAATACTGTTATCAAGGATTCAGAGATTATACTTACTACCAAATCGCTTAAATTTGAGCTATATGAAAGTGCCGATACAGCTCCTTCCGTAGTTCCCGAAGCAAGCATTCTATCCACTAGCTGATTAATTTCTACTGTTGTATTACTGAGCAGAACGGGAATCGCAACTTTAATTAGCGTTATCACGTCATTGTCATGAACATCAAATTGCACCCGAATTTTTACACTCTTTCTTGTTCTATATGCCAAGAAAACAAACTGTAAAAAATAAGCGACAGGAATTGCAATAAGTAATGACATAACTCCCCATGAAGCATGAAATCCAATTGCAAAAACAATCGTTGTAACACTATATATGATTCCGGAAAATGCCCCATAACCATATATCTGTTCTGCATCCAATATGCTCTTCAACAATCTTGCTAATAATGAGAAAACCATCCCCAGTGACAAAATTCTTAAATACAATGCTACTTGTTGTAATTGTTCCCCTTTATATCCAGGAGCCGTAACTTTTGCTAGCAACGGTGCTCCCAATAAAACAATAACACTTATCACCAACGCAGCCACAGTCGTTACCGTAAGAACCTTTGAAGAGAAATCCGATGCCTCCTTTTCTCCACGGTTAACTTTTTTTTCAATATAACGTGGCAAAAAAGCTAACGCAACAGCGGTTGATAACGCATATAGCACATTAAGTACAAATCCATTCGCTAAATTATACGCATCCATTGTACTATCTGCACCGAATAGATATGCAATAACAATTGTTCTTAAAAATCCTATTATTTTTCCTAAAATAGTTAATATACTAATTAATAAAGCTGATTTTATAACTTTTTCTTTCATGTCCTAAGTAACTAATCTCCTACATATCTTTCCTGCGTATTCAAATATCTCTTTTTCCCCATATAGGATTGTCCAATAACAATTCCCATGCATATATATAACGTAGGATTCTGCAAAAATGTTCCAGAAATTATCAATCCTGCTGCATTTGCCAGGTAAATACATAACAACATACGCTCTGTTTTTCTACTATTACGAAACATAGCAAAAACTCCCAGAGCAAGAATTAACAATATCCCACCACCGACAATGCTTCCAAATGAGATTAGAATCTCAATAACAATATTATGTGGATAATTTCCACCATCCGGCCACATTCCGCAAACTCCCCAGCCTGCAAAAGGTCTCTCCTGAAACAACTCAAAATAATAACTATATAAACTGTTACGTCCCTCAGATTTCAGGAACTCTCCACTCAACAACTTTTGAATCCCACGGAACCGAATTGTTCTACTCGTATCAATTCCACTATTTACAACCAATAAAAGTACTATAACTCCTATTCCCACCAATAGCATTCCCACAAAAATCAAAGAATACCTCTTCGTATCAGGCTTTATGTCCCAAAGTACCTTGCATACTAAAAATAAAGCAAAACACACATTTGCGCCCCTGCACCCATATAAAATATTTACTCCCACTCCTGCCATAAGACATACAATATCTTTCAAACAGGCATGTTCAAATACCTCATTACATAATATGGTACATGATAAAAGCATTGCATACGAGAGTGCCATATCATATTCTCCAAGATATACATGCCACACCTTAAACTCAAGGACATAAGTTACAAATAAAATTGTTACTGCCGGTTTTGCTAATTTATATAACCATGTATAAATTTTCTTTCTATCCCTAATTCCTCCGAATGCATATCCTAGCGGAATACATACTCCCATCAGCCAAATCATATTATATAGCAAAACCGAGGTTTGTGCATACCCGTAAAGATAACTGCATAAAAAAACAACTAAAGCACCTAATTCTCCAAGCATGAATTTCGCTGTTTCTCTTTGCACATAACACATACAAATCATTCCTATTGCAAATGCCAATACTCCATAATTTGCAATTAGCAAAATCTTATTACCAAACAATCCTTTCTGAATAAACAAATTCAGTATCTGCCAAACATAGTATAATATAATTGCCAAACAAAATATATCATCTCTATCCTGTAAAATTTTGTGCTTTAATTTAATCTTCAATACAACCTACTCCGCTTCATATCTCATATACTTTGTCCAAAACTTTTACTGCTTCTTCCCATTTATATGTACTGCTGATTTGTAACATATTTTCTCTAAACTGGTGACATTTCTTTTCATTTTCTTTTAAAAACAAAACTGCCTTTTTTACATCCTCAGCTTCTCTTGTGTCTGCAGTAATTCCTATCTGCATTTTGCGCACCTTATCACCCATTCCAAGGGATGCTGTCATTATCATAGGTGTTCCTGTAACAATTGCCTCGTAAAACTTCACAACTTCAGCATCTCCCTGGTAATTAGGATTATTAGGATTGTAGCCACAGTATAACACATCTGTGTTTTGATATAATCGATTTGACTCACTCATCCCGTCATATGGACCGTGTACAAATACATTATCGTATTTTTCCTGCAGTCTATTTAATTCCTCTAAATCAATTCCACCTCCATTAATATCAATCCTAACATCCGGCATATCCTTACACGCCTCAAACAATGCCTTAAATTCTGGTATTTGACCACGTACGCAACCATGATACCCTATTCTGAATATTTCAGACGGCGTTTTGTCTAGAGGTTGCAGACATTTTTCATCTGGATAATTTTTTAAAGGAAGTAAATGGTTCGTAACATCTGTAGGATATAATTTTAAATACCCATCATTCTCATATAAAGAATAGTGACTATTCTTTATAAAATATCCTACTAACCCTTTTATGATTTTCTGTTTGAACTTACCACCACATATGTAATATTCATGCATATCAAAAACATATGGTTTTCTTTTTCCACATATCTGATATGCCATCATTCCATCTAAATCATTACAATGAACATAATCAGTTTGATGTTCTTTCAAATACTTTTTGCATTTTAAGGCATATCTTAGGAAAGCACCAGCCTGTTTATATCCCGAACCTGCTACGGATGGCTCCTTGAAACGGACAATGTCTATATCATCCTTCGAATCCATTGCTTTTAATTTTGAATCTTTATTTCTATCCCAACACAAAATCGTTACTCTATTGCCTTGTTCAATCAGATAACGTGCCTCTTTATATACACGCACATCCATTTCGAATGCATTTGTAAGCAGCATTGTAATATTCATTTAAAATTCTCCCTGCATATCAATACTTGCAAAATCTTCTAATGGTAATTTCACCGGTGCTCCTGTTTTCTGACTTTTATATATTGCTAAAATCATTTCCAAAGCATTTCTTCCTGCAACTGCATCCACATATGGTTTTCTGTCATTCTTAATTGCATCTATCATATCTGCAAATAAGCTTGTATGACCATTGCCATATACATTACAGGTTTCCTCTTCTAATCCCTTATTTTTTTCGTCTGCTTCTGATTCATCTGCAAAATCCCATACGTCAATATTATTTGTTGATTTTCCACCTAGCTTAACGGTTCCTTTTTCTCCAAATAAATATAATGTTTCTTCTAGATTTTTAGGAAATACATTCGTAGTTCCCTCAATTGTTGCAATTGCGCCATTTTTAAATTTGACAACTGCCATTCCAATATCTTCTGCCTCTAAATAGTCATGAAGCTGCTGTCTGGTAACACCATAAACCTCTTCCACTTCATCTCCTAACATCCAGCGTAAAAGGTCAATCCCATGAATGCACTGATTCATTAGTGCTCCACCATCCTGCGCCCATGTACCACGCCATGGGGCCTGTGTATAGTATTCTTTATTACGATTCCATCTTACATGAATAGAACCATGTGATAATTTTCCAAAACGTCCACTTTCAACTGCCTTTCTCATTTCCTGAACTGCAATATTAAATCTATTCTGGTGACATGCAGATACCTTAACATGTTTTTCATTTGAACGTCTTATAATTTCATTTGCATCTGCAATACTCATTGCCATTGGTTTTTCAATAATGACATTAACTCCATGATCAATGCAGTATAAAGCAATTTCTGCATGTAACCCACTCTCTGTCGCAATACTAACCAATTCAAGTTCATTCTCATCTATCATTTTCTTATAATCAGTATATTTTTTAATACTTTGGTCTTTTTCAAGTCCATGTTTTTCCATTAAGGCAGTAATATGGTCTTGCTTTACATCGCACATTGCCACTAATTCTAGTCCATTATTTAATACTGCCTTTATATGATTTGTAGCTATTCTTCCACATCCAATTAATGCATATTTCATCTTATTATATACCTCTTCTACTGTTTTCTTTTATCTGCTCTATAAACTTTCTATGTTCAATCGCAAAATTTCCTGTAACTGTCATATCTTGCTCAACGTCTTTTGTTACAACTGCCCCTAAGCTAACTCTGGCATTTTCGCCTATTTTAAGACGGTTAGATACCGTTGCATTTATTCCAACCCATGCGTTATCACCTATTCTGGTATTACCTCCAATAACTGCCCCGGCTGCTATTAATACACTATTTCCAATAGACACTCCATGACCAATATGACACATTGCATCTATTCTAGAATTTTCACCTATATGTGTAATATCATCTTTCCATATTCCCTGTGCAATATGTGTCCCTGACATAATTTCCACGTTCTTTTCAATCACAGTATTTCCCATATTATCAAGTCCACACATTTCACCATTCCTACTTCTTGCCTCTGAAAAACTTCTTCCTCCAATGACAACATTAGAATGTATTATACATCCATCCTCGATGGTAACATTCTCATTTACCATAACAAATGGTTCAATCGTAACATTATCCCCTATAATAACATTGTTCTCTGCCACAACAGCCATTGGACTTATTTTACAGTTTTGACCTATATGTGTCTTCTTGTCCTCTTTCACTCTATTCTGATTCATTTTATGAAACAATTTATGAAAACAAAACTTAGGTTCTTCTGATATAAAAATCCCCCTTATATGTTCCGGCAATCTATCCTTAAGTTCTTCAGTACAAATAATGCATGTAACATATGGACTTATTTTTTCAACAAATTTAGGATTTTCCATAAAGGTCAAGAAGTCTTTTTCAACCTCTGCTGTGCAATAGTTCATTTCCTCAAACTCACCATCAGCTATCAGTTTTCCATCAATTTCTTCCACTATTTTTGAAAGTTTCATAACCTATTTTCACCCTTCAAAATTATTAATTACGTCAATAACTTTCTTTCTTTCTTCCTCTGTTAATTCAGCAAACATCGGTATTGCAAGACTATGTGCTGCCAAATATTCTGCATTAGGCATATCACCTGCTTTATATCCTAAATCCTCAAATACTCTCTGCAAATGAAGTGGCACTGGAAAATATACTCCAGTTGCAATCCCTGCTTCCTTCATTGCATCTCGCAACTCATCTCTTTTTTCTGTCACAATTACATATACATAATAAATGTGTAGATTTTCGTTTTTGCAAACCGGTTTCAAAATTACAGGGTTATTAATTTTCTCATTATATTCCTCTGCATACTTTCTTCTCGTCTCATTCCACTCTTCCAAATGAGGTAGTTTTACCCGAAGCAGCGCAGCCTGTAACGCATCCAAACGAGAATTATGGCCTAATACAAAATTATAGTATTTTGGTAAATTTCCGTTAAAATCAACTTTTTCCTCCGAAACCTCAATATTTTTTCTTTTACCATATGTAAATAAACCATTTAATCCACTTCCATGAACTCTCAATGCCAAACACTGCTTGTAAATTTCTTCATTGTCTGTCGTAATGATTCCACCATCTCCAGCACAGCCAAGATTTTTTGTAGGGAAAAAAGAAAAACATCCTACATCTCCGAGCGAGCCCGCTTTTTTCCCATTGTATTCTGCACCTGCTGCCTGTGCTGCATCTTCAATCACCATTAAATTGTGTTTCTTAGCGATTTCTCTTACCTTATCCATATTTGCACACTGTCCATACAAATGAATCGGAATAATCGCTTTTGTCTTATCTGTAATTTTCTCTTCAATTGCATCTACATCAATCAGATAGGTGTCTTTTGTACAATCTACAAATACTGGCTTTGCCCCAACAACTCCTACCGCTTCTGCCGTGGCAAAGAAACTCATCGCACATGTAATAACCTCATCACCAGCTTTTACTCCACAGGCCTGTAACGCAATCACAAGTGCATCTGTTCCATTGCCAACTCCTACCGCATATTTTACACCACAATATGCTGCAAATTCTTTTTCAAACTCTGTTACTTCCTCTCCTAATATATAATTACCCGAGTGAAGTACTTTTAAAGCTGCCGCATCCAGCTTCTCCTGTAAATTTGCATATTGTCTGTCTAAATTCATCAAAGGTATCATTTTTCTTCCTCCTAATTCGCACCGTAAATATCTCTTGTATATACTTTTTCTTCTACTTGTTCTAATTTTTCATCCATACGATTCGCAATAATGCAATCACACTTATCGCAAAATTCCACAAAATCCTGCACAACAGGAACTCCATCGAAATCCGCCTTCTTTAACGTTGGTTCGTAAATTACAACTTCCACACCATGATTTAAGAGATTTTCCATAACCCCTTGTACAGCCGATTCTCTAAAGTTGTCGGAGTTTGCTTTCATAATCAATCGATATATTCCAATTACTACATCTTTTTTTTCTGGATAACCAGCTTTTTTCAGAACCTGTTCTGTTACAAATGCCTTTCGTGTCTGATTAGCATTTACAATAGCCTTGATTATATCATTTGGTACATCCTCAAAATTTGCAAGCATCTGCTTTGTATCCTTTGGTAAACAATAACCACCATATCCAAAAGATGGATTATTATAATGTTTTCCAATTCGAGGATCAAGGCTCATTCCCTCAATAATCTGTTTTGCATTTAATCCTTTGCTCTCGGCATATGTATCAAGCTCATTAAAGAAAGAAACTCGCATAGCAAGATATGTGTTAGCAAACAACTTCACAGCCTCTGCCTCCGTTGTATGTGTGTACAATACTTCAACATCTTGTTTAATTGCGCCCTGTTTCAATAAACTTGCAAACAATTCTGCCTTCTCCTGAAGTGCTTTCTCTCCTTCTGGTACTCCAATTACGATTCTACTTGGATACAAGTTGTCATATAATGCTTTTCCTTCTCTTAAAAACTCCGGCGAGAATATGATATTAGAATAATTTAGTCTTTCACACACCATTTTTGTATATCCAACCGGAATTGTAGATTTAATTACAATAGTTGCCTTTGGATTCACCCTTTTTACTATATTGATTACACTCTCAACAGATGAAGTGTCAAAATAGTTTCTCTTTACATCATAATTTGTTGGTGTAGCAATGACTACAAATTCTGCTTTTGCATAAGCTGCCTCAGCGTCTAACGTTGCTGTTAAATCAAGTTTCTTTTCCTTAAGATACTCTTCAATCTCTTTGTCCACGATAGGTGACTTTTTTTCATTTATCATTTGCACTTTATCTGCAATGACATCAACCGCATACACCTCATTATGCTGTGCCAGCAAAATAGAATTTGATAACCCTACGTATCCAGTCCCTGCAACTGCAATTATATGTTTTTTGCTCATATCTCTTCTCCTCTTCTACTTACCCTTTTTTTCTGTCAAAATAACTATAATCTGTATTAGTTTATCTGTCAGTACACTAAAATCAAATTGTTTTGCCGTTTTTCTTGCATTATCTCCATATTTTTTTCTGGCATCTTCTGACATTCGGCAAATATCAGTCATATCCTTTGCAAAATCTTTTGGTGTACGACCTGATGCTTCAATTCCGCACTGCTCGTTTTTTATGATACTATATCCAACATGCACTGTTGAATATATTGGCCGTCCCGCAGCCAGATATTCGAACATTTTATTATAGCTACAACCATATTTCAATGTATCCATATCATTCCAATGAATAATGTTAACATCACTTTTCTGTAAAATCCCCGGAACTTGGCTTTTTTTCACAACACCCTTATATTTTACATTTGTAATTTTTTCAGATTCAATCCGTTTTTGTATTGATTCCACATAATCCCCTGCACCCCATAACAAAATCTGAATATTTTTATCTTGGAGTTCCTTTGCAGCATCTAATAATGTGTCAATTTGATTTGTTCTGCGGATTGAACCTGTATAGACAAAATTAAACTTCTCTACATTATCCAAATCTCCATCTGTAAATGGATATTTTTTAGCATTTTCCTCAAATGCACTTACGTCTACACCATTGTTAATGTAATAAATTTTATTAAGATCTATATTTCCACCATTTTGCACATCCCATTTGTGATCACGGATATATTGCTTTCCACCTTCCATTGTAAAAACAACCGCATCTGCTTTTGTATAAATCCACTTTTCTAATTTGTATAATACCTTTGACACTAGATGTTGTTCTGTCAGTGCTCCCATATCTATCAGCTCTTTTGGCCACAAATCCCTAATTTCAGCTATGCAAGGACATTTCATTTTTTTCCCAAGCTGGATTCCTGCCACACTGGTAAGCGGATGAACACTTGAAGCCAATATTATGTCTGGATTTCCTTTCTCTTTTGCATATTGTACTGCAACTTTTTTTGCATTTCTGTAAAAACTCAATATATTCTTTATTCTGCTTATTCCATTTCCAACATAGGGACTTGTTTTTACTATAACAAATGTAATGCCATCCTGTTCCTGAATTCCATATCTATCCTTTATCTCTATGGATTTTTCTGAATTATGTACCACATCCGCACAAAAAATAATTGGATGATAGCCCTTTTTTAACAGCTCTTTTGCCATCCAATAATGGCGTCCGCCTTTTTGTTCCAACATGGTTGCTGCATAATGATTTAATATCCAAACCTTTTTTTTCATTCTCTATTCTCCAAATATTCTTTTTCTTAACATTCTCTGAAATCAGCTATTTTAATTCTGATGCTAAATAGCATAATAATTGCTCATAGTTTTCCATCATGAAAATCGGGTTGCGATTTCTTATCGTAACAGAATCCATATACACTTTTTTCCCTTCATCATCGAATGGAAATTTAGATACTGTATAAGCATACGCTTTTGATATCTCATCATTTTCTGTGCAAAACGCCCAATAGCCCATCAAAAATTCAGAGGATTGCTGATACGGTCCGTACCCAATTTGATCTGTGTGATATTCATAACGATAAAATCCATTTCTTCCATCCATATAATTGGTCAATCTATAATACGGACATTCATCTGTTGGTTTTTTCAACACCTTATCTATGAATGTTTTCGATATACCATTTGATAATTTTTCATAACAGGATATTTTTTCCTTTTTTATGTGATTAAAATCTGACAGTAGAACATTAACTTTATACTGTTTTTCTAGCAGTTCCATGATTGGTTCTAATCGCTTTTCAAACCAATCAAAACAACTAATCAATATTGCTTTTTTCATCACAGACTCCTTTCGTTTATAAGGAAAAAAGCATACTATTTCCACCAATTCTCAGACTTCCAGTACTTAAGTTTAAACTAGAAATTTTCTTCTATCTCCAAAATCTAAAAGAAACAGTTTTTTCTGATTCTTATAAAAAATCCAGCTTAATACTTTATCAACTGTCTTTTATATACTATCTATTTTTTGAATTACAACGCTATCGTACATCATCATTACTACATTATCATCATAGTTTCCAAAACATGGTTGATTTTCTATTCCATTAACATTATTGTTAATCAGCTTTACAAAATCAACTCCAGCACCATATGCATGTAAATATCCCCCTCCAAAACGAGGATTGATTTCTGAAAGATAATATTCTCCGTTTCGATACCATAAATCCATATCCATAGGACCGTTAAATTGAAAATGTTTTAGTGCTTCAACAACAAAATCATTTAACTTTTCATCTTTAAATGATATGGTTTTACTTGCACCACCGATTTTAGTTTCCAATTTTCTTTTACTAAATAACGAAACTACTTTTTTGCTGATAGTATCGACATAAATATCCGCATCTATGTCCAATGCATCGCCCATAAATTCCTGAATAATTAAAGTTGGATCTGCATTAAATGCTTTCTCTAGATTATTCATATCTGATATCTTACGAGCGCCCACTGAACCGCTTCCTCTTCTTGGTTTAACAAATACCGGAAACTCAATTTTGTTTTCCGTCAACCCTTTTTTAAATGATCCGATATCCCCATAGGTTAATACAGTTTTTATTTTCTGATTCTGTAAGTATCGAAACATTTCAAATTTATCAAAGCATATTTCTGCTGTTTCTTTATAAGGAGCCAATACTTCTACGCCTATGGCTTCAAATTCACTTCTATGTTCTGCAAGTAGCATAATTTCTGGATCAATCAATGTAGTAACCATTTGTATTTCTTCTTTTTTACAAATTTCAAGAATTGTTGGAATATATATATCATCCGTTATTTTGGGAACAATATAAAATTTATCTGCCATATATATAGCTGGTGCAATTACACTCATATCAGTTGCAATTATTTTTGAATTTTCTGACATACTATTTTTAAAATCTTTCAATAATTCTCCACGTCTACCTACACTACACATTAAAATATTCATCTTAAATCATCTCCTTGTATTACTATGAATGTTATAATAATCATCTACAGTTACTTGTTTTCTCACACATTCAACTTTTTTAGAATCAGATACGTAAACATCAGGATAATAACGAATAAACATTCCTCCAAATGTCATCGTATAAGCTCCTACTCTGTGATAAATTATTTTATCACCTATTGATAATTCCTTCTCATTCTCAATTACCATTAAGCGATCATGATCCATACAAGTATATCCGCATATTATTTGCCTATTATTTATTGTTTCCCTTTGAGTTTCTAATGAGTACATATATCCCTTTTTAATCCATAATGGATCTATATGTATCCTACTTCCATCTGTAGTAACAATTCTCGCATTTGCCGTATTTTTAACATCTATTACGGATGTAACTAAGTCTACTACTGAACCAATAATTGCTGATCCCGGTTCAACATATAACTTTGTTTTCCTTACATCAACTATAGGCTCAAATATTTGTTTAATAGCATTAATGTATTCAGCCTGAGTTGTTTTTCCTGGTACACCTCCAAAGAATCCTCCTCCCATATCAATGTATGAAATATTTAATTTATATTTTTTTATAACATTCACGGCATATTTCGCTAACGATATGTATACATCTTTACTTCTAGTTATACTGTTACAATGTAGATGTAATCCTACTGAATCACTTTTAGTTTGTACTATTTTTATAGCCCGCTCTAATTCTTCGTTATCATCAGAAAAGCCAAATCTGAAACCATCCTCGACATATTCAATATCTTTTTTATCAAATATCTTTGGATTTGGGTTTACTCTAATTCCAATGTTACTTTCCGAAGTTTTATTAATTTCATTAATTAATTTTAAATCATTTTTAGAATCAATATTTACAATAGCACCTTTTTCCAATGCCTGTATAAATAAATCATTCCCTTTAATAGGTCCGTTATAAATGATTTGATCATCACTAAAACCACATTTTAGAGCCAGACGATATTCTTCGTCAGAAACCACTTCAGCATATACATTTTTTGAATGTAAATATTCTATCAACCACGGTAATGAATTAGTTTTAACGGAATAAGCGAGCTGAGAATTTGGCCATATAGCATTTAAAGCTTGCTCAAAATCATTAATATTTTTATCTAATTTCTCCTTATCTATCCTAAAATAAGGTGTTTTAAGCTCCATATAACGTACCTCCTTAGTTTGTCCCATCAAAATCTTCCATTGTTTCAGAAGTGTCTGAACTAATACCTTCTCTTTTCACCACAGTTCGTATAGTCTGGAATATAATTTTCCAGTCACCCAGAAAGGAAATATGATCAACATAATATACATCTTTATCAAATTTATCTTCCCAAGTAATTGAATTTCTGCCATGTACTTGTGCATATCCGGTAAACCCAGGTCTCACCTCATGCCGTCTTGCTTGATGTTCATTGTATAATCCCAAATATTTAACTAATAATGGTCTTGGTCCAACAACAGCCATATCTCCTTTTATAATGTTTATTAATTCTAATAGTTCATCAAGACTTGTAGAGCGCAACATCTTACCAAATCTTGTTAATCTTTGATCATCTGGTAATAGATTTCCACCTTTATCTTTTTTATCAGTCATTGTTCTAAATTTATACAAAACAAATATTTTTCCATTAAGTCCTGGTCTTTCCTGTTTAAAAATAACAGGAGAACCCAGCTTAATTCTAACTAAAACAGCTGTTATTAAAATCACTGGTGATAATATGATTAATGCCAGCAAAGCACATATAAAATCTTGTGGGCGCTTTATATATTTTTCATAAATACCTTGCTTATGTTTTCTTTTATCCTGCTTTTTCTTATCATTCATATCCAACTTCCTACCATTAATTGTCTATTCAAAACAAGTTCTGATCACTTCAATAATTCTGTCCTGCTGCTCCGGTGTCATTTTGTTATCACTTGGCAGGCATAATCCTCTGTTAAAAATATCCATACTTATATCCAATGGCAGCCCATCTTTCTCGCTGACTGCACCACCCGCTATATATGCATTCGTTTTCGCTCTTCCATTACCTTCTCTTGTTACAAATCCATTCATACGATAAATCGGCTGCATATGCATTGGCTTCCAGATTGGACGCCCCTCAGCATTGATACTGCTAATCGTCTCTAATATCTCTGTCGGACAGCTTTTTCCATGCTCCGGAAGATAAAGTGACTCTTGTTCGCCTCGGACCTGTCTGCACATTGCATCCCTATCAATCAGCATACAGCTAAGCCAGAAATTCGGCACACTGTTTTCGGCATCAAACGGATTCATTGTTACCGGTAATCCTTCAAACCCCTTCTGGTAACGCTCATAGATTGCTTTTTTCTGAGCAATATGCTCTTCAAGGTATGGAAACTGTCCTCTCACAACTCCCGCAATCACATTACTCATTCTGTAATTATAGCCAACTTCCTCATGCTGATACCACGGTGCGTTCTCTCTTGCCTGTGTCGACCACTTTCTTACTTTCTCTGCATCCTCTTTGCTGTCTGTCAAAAACATTCCTCCGGCTGAACCGGTAATTATTTTATTTCCGTTAAATGAAATCGCATTAAAGTTTCCAAATGTTCCCGTCTGTTGTCCTTTATAGGACGCACCTAACGATTCCGCCGCATCTTCAATAATCTTTGCACCATGCCTGTCTGCAACCGCTTTGATTTGCTCTATCTTTCCCGGTGTTCCATATAAATGGGCAACTACAACCACTTTTACATCTGGATAAAGTTCAAACCCTTTTTCCAATGCCACAGGATCCATATTCCAGGTATCATATTCTGTATCAACAAATACAGGCTCTCCGCCTTCATATACAACCGGATTCACCGTTGCGGAAAATGTCATGTCAGAGCAAAATACCTTATCTCCCGGTTTTACTCCGGCAAGTTTTACAGCCATATGAAGCGCCGCTGTTCCTGCCGACAATGCCACTGCATATTTACAGCCCACCTTTTCACAGGCAAGACGTTCCACCTCGTTGATATTTTTCCCTACCGTAGACATCCAGTTTGTCTCATAGGCTTCTTTCACGTACTCCAACTCATCTCCATGCATGGTCGGAGACGATAACCATACTTTCTGTTCCAATGGTTTTACTGTATTTGTTTCTTTTTCTAACATTTCAGAACCCTCTTTTATCATCTTTATAAATTCATCGGTGTATAAGTCGGAACGATTCTCTGTACCCAGTCTCTAATATCATCCGGCTCCTCTACCACGTACTCTTTTAATTCTTCTAACTGCTCCATAAATTTGTCTTCATCCATCTTGATTGGCTTTCCAATATGAATCAGCTTATTCTCTGTATCCTGCATGCCCTCTTCTGCCATCAGCATCTCTTCATACAGTTTTTCTCCCGGTCTTAATCCGGTAAATTCTATTTTGATGTCATCATCCGGTCTGTGTCCCGATAAAAGAATCAGATTGCGTGCAAGGTCTACGATCTTAACCGGCTCTCCCATATCAAGGACAAATATCTCTCCACCCTTTGCGTAAGCTCCCGCCTGCAATACAAGCGAAACAGCCTCCGGAATCGTCATGAAATACCGGATGATATCCGGATGTGTCACCGTCACAGGTCCTCCTGCTTCAATCTGCTTTTTAAACAGCGGGATTACACTGCCGTTGCTTCCCAATACATTTCCAAAACGAACTGCAACAAATTCTGTCTCGGAACGGTTGTTGTAGGTCTGAATAATCATCTCGCAGATTCTCTTGGTTGCACCCATAATATTGGTCGGGTTTACCGCTTTGTCTGTTGAAATCATCACAAAACGCTTTACCTTCCATTTATCCGCTGCCTGAACTACCTTCCATGTTCCCAGAACATTATTTTTAACAGCCTCATTTGGACTATCTTCCATAAGTGGAACATGTTTATGTGCTGCAGCATGATAAATAATATCCGGTCTGTATTTTTCAAATATCTGATCTATTCTTTTCGTATTACGCACAGATGCAATTAATACCACCAAGTTTAAATCTGGATAATTATGACGTAATTCATTCTGTATATCGTATGTAGTATTTTCATATATATCGATAATAACAAGCTGCTTTGGCTGATGTGCTGCAATTTGGCGGCATAATTCACTTCCTATGGAGCCACCTCCACCTGTTACAAGAATCACTTTTCCAGATACATAGTCCATAATTGAATCCAAATCGACCTGAATCTGTTCCCTTCCAAGTAAATCGCTGACATCCACATCTTTTAATTTACTTACACTTACATCACCATTTACAAGCTGATACATTCCAGGCAATCTCTTCAATTCACATCCTGTATCTTTACATATATCAAGTATTTCCTTAATTTCAGAAACCTTTGCCGATGGCATTGCGACAATAATCTCTTCTACCCGAAGTTCTTCTACATTTTGAATGATTGTAGAACGATTTCCCACAACTTTCACACCATGTATATAATTTCCTATCTTCGCCTTATTATCATCTATTACACCTACCACAGTCATATTGATGTATTTGCTGTTTTTTATTTCACGGATTAGCGCATCTCCCGCATCTCCCGCACCAATTATAAGTACTCTCTTTTTGCCTCTTTCCTTTACACGTTTGCGCATAACTGCACGTACTGCACGGTACATATATCGGCTTACAAAAATGAAGCCTATTAAAGTAACTGTATAGACAACACAAAAACTTCTTGGTAACGGAACCGTAATCTTTCTAAATGAGAGCATAGCAACTAAAGTATAAACAAATCCTGCTGTTATTCCTGCTCCACATATATTCACTAATTCCATAGCACCCGCATAAGTCCACAGGCTAGAATATAACCTAAAGCAGAAAAATATAAATATTGTAATAACTATATTCCATGGCAGCATCTGCCATACTCTTACCTCATATTCATTCGGTATTGTAGAAAGAGAGAAATCAAATCGAACCAAAAGAGCTACATAACTTGCTACCACCACCGCTATTGCATCATATATAATTAAAATCATGCGTTTTATCCATAATGATTTATCAAACTTCTCCATTTTTTCTCCTTTGCATTCTTCACATTTTCTTCGAATTTACTAGCGATGAAATACTCGTGCTATCTTTGCTATCGCCCTCCACCGTTTTGAATTAACAATTGCGCTATATTGTTCTCTACTTTCCATAAGCATTGTCTCAATATTTTTAATATGTGTATCCTTATCTGATACGCATTGCTCTAAAAATACCACACGCTGCTCCAGTGTTTTTTTGTCTTGTAAAATCCGTTCATTTTCTTTCTGCAATAAAACCGGTTCTCTATTCTTTGCACAACTGTCTTTCCAGTACTGCGCTAACTTGGCATTTTCATGCAGTAAATCATCTATTTTATAATTTAAATTTTTATTGTCAAGTTCTAACCTGTCCTGCACCTTATTCTTTTGGTCTATTATTGCATTTAAATTGTCTTTTTCTGACACCAATGCCTGAATTTGTTTATTTAAGCGATCATTTTCTTCACAGCTTCCCTGCCAGTTTTTCGCTGTCTTCTCCCATTCACTCCGCACATATTGTATTTCATCACGCATATCACTAATCTTTTTTATCTCTTGAAGACATTCAAATTTCTTTTCTGCAAAGCAAATATCATTTTTCTCTTCTATTACATTTTTATAAAAATTTTGATAAAATTCCCTCATCTTCTCTATCGGAGTGAATACACGGAGAATATGCATTGCCTCTTGCAGTGGAACGAATTTTTCAAGGTTTTCAAGATGAAGATATGCATCTCCTATACAATGAAAAACAGCTAAATCCGTCGGTATTCCACAATCAAACACCCATTCATAATCAATAAAGCTAATATTATCGCCTACCACAATATTGCTTGGTGTAGCATCAAAATTGGCAATCTTAAGAGATGGTTTTCCATTAAATTCTCTCATATTTCCAAACCATTTTTTTGTCTCTTCGCTTTCCTCAAAAATCCCCTTATTATCCTCTGCACCACATATCATCTGGTAATGTTTTTCTAACAGTTCAAAAAATGCTTCCTTATCATCTAAATTCATGCATCTTTCATACTCATCTAACAGTAAATGACCCTCTATATAATCAAATACAATTTTATCCTTCTCAAATTTCACCGGACAAATTTTAATATCTGGATAAGCCTTTTCTAACATATCCTGATAAGTACATATATTTTTTATATGCTCTATTCCTTCTGGATATATAGGGGTTTTTTCAACAAACTTATTGCCATTTTTCTCTACTATCGTTGTTTGAATACTATATTTTTTATTTCTTTCATCACTGAATTTATAATACTGCATGAATTATTCTTCCCCCTTAATTGCTTCCACTAAAAATGAGTTTGCAAGCATTTTTACTTCTTCCGCCCCCTCTAAGCTTTGGAACGCCTTTGTTTGGTCAAATCCGACATATACTGGCAAATCATAGTTACTATGAGATGCGAAATCTATTTTCTGTGTTAATATACTTGTTTCATCATAAATTACAGTTGGTAATTTATAATCTGGAAATGGGTAAAAGAATTCTGTACTGGAAAATCCATTTTCTAACAAAAGCTTTTTTAGCTGGCTTCTGCTAAAAGTCTTTACCTTGTCACTCTTTTTATATCCCTCTATGCCAACATATGGTTTACCAAGATGATCTTCATGAAAACCTGCTATATATTTCATTCCTAATTTGTTTTCAATAGCAACATACAGTTTTCCATTTGGTTTTAGTGAATTCGATACCTTTCTGATAAAATCCTCATATGGATGCTCACTATTGATATAATGAAATGCATATTCAAGTACACCAATCAATGTTATAACATCATATTTCTTTGTAATCTCTATGTCCTGAAAATTTCCAACAAAAATTTCAATATTGTTTAAGTCTTTATGACGGTTTGCGTTGACTAAAGATCTTCTTTTTGATAATTCGATGCAATCTACTTTTCTACATTTTCTTGCAATTGCACCTGTTACCGCTCCCATTCCGGCACCAATCTCTAGTACTTCATCATCTTTTGCAATTTCCATAGGTGTAACAATATTCTCTCTTTGTCTACTCAGATGATATAATACTGCCCAATTGTTATAATCTGGATGTGCATAATCATATCCATTATCATTTTTTACAATTTCAAGAATACGATTTTCAATCGCATCTCCATCGCTATACAAATCCTCACCCGAATAGTACTGATAATTTAATGTCACTCCACCTATTTTCTCATTCATCTTTCTTCCTCACACTAAACCTTATTTCTTATTTTGCTTCAAATTCATTTTTCTTTATTCTATCAACGACAATTGAATGATAACTTGGTCCATATTTTTCAAAAGCGACTTTATTCAATTCTCGCATTCGATAATCGCTATTTGTAATCGAGACCGGCGCATAATCTGTATTATAAGCTGTCCCTATATAAAACCCTGCATTTTGAATCAAAAATGGAATTGTTAATAATGTTTCCTTTTCATCTTCCATACTCGCCAGACAATTAAAATCTGTTTTATTTCCTTTAAGGGTTTCTGTCTTTAACCAAAAGCTTCCTCCTATTGGTGTTCTAGGCTCATCTTCCCTCTTTATGCTTACTCCAATGTCCATTTTTTCCAAAAAATGTTTTACACTATCGTATTTTCCATACCATCCGTCCTGTGCATTTGCAAACAAAGTTCCAAAATTAGGAATCGGCGGTATTAACATTCCCAAGCGTTCGTTTTCCCGTAATGTCTGTATAATATTATTTACATATGCCTTTGATGCCATTACATTTTTCCAGTCACTGTACTGCCATGACACTGCATTACTGTATGGCTGCTCCTTTTCGCAGTCTTTCATCTCCAAAATTCCAACGTACTCAGCTTTTTCTTTTACGCTTTCTAGGATTTCACACAGCATCTGCGCATATGTACCACCCTCCCATATTTTATAGATGAATTTTTCTTTCTGTAAAAAGGGATTTTTCTTAATTTGTTCCAGTTCCTTTGATTCTCCAACTATTACGCAGGATGTATGATCGTCAATTTCTGATAAATATTTCTCATACTCTATCATATGCTTTGCAGATTGCACATAAATTATGATTGCAACTTTGTGTTCTGCCACATATTCTTTTTGGCATTCACTCTCTGGGAGCATATAATTAAGCTGCATCGCTCTGCTTATTTCCGTCATATTTTCAAGACGAAGTAAATTGTCCCATATTAAATTCAAATCATATAAATTATTTTCCTTTAAGTATTCATATACTTCTGCTGTTGTTTCCCCGCATGAGTTCAACATAAAATCCTGATAATTTGTAAAGAATGAGCGTCTCTTTATTATCGGACATCTTTTAGATATCAGCATGTCCTTGAGACGAAACATTACTGGATTGTATACATATCCTTCATACTCTTTTTCATCACAGTACAAATCTCCAACAAATCCCAAATCCTCAAAATGCTTTCTAAATATAGATTCGTAATCACATATCGATTCTATATATGATCTTGGATTTCTCATATTTATTATAAAATCCTTGTACTCACTGCTCAAAAAAAGACTTCTTCTTAATACAAGAAAATGTGACTGAATATGTTCTGGCAAATACCCATATCTATTCTGCCCATACGGGTCTGGCTCAACTTTAAAATGCCCTGTTATTCCCCAAAAATCAACATCACGATTGCTCATATCATCAAACATTTCTTCAAATGGGTAAATCGGTCCGAAAAATGTATAATTTAACATGATAAGTTCATCATAACTTTGTAATTTTTGGAACCCGTAGTAAAATAATCCTTCTCTATATCCCCCAACATCAAACCCCGCATTATCGCGAACTAATATATCTTGCGTTATCGTCCTAAATTTCCGTTCGCTTTCTTCTGGAATCCTGCCATTGCACACTACAAGAATATTATCTACATTTTTCTTTAATTCTTTTAATAAATACACTACATAATCATCAACAATGCCATCTCGATCGTAAAACAAAAAAATCGCACAGCGCTTTATGTCATCTTTAATTAATTTCATATCTATCTCCCATTTCTTAGGATAAGTTCTTTACTCTCTCTAACAACTCTCTAAAATCGCAATAACCAACTTTTTCAAACATTGCCTTTTCAAGTTCACGATTTATAAATTCCCAGTTTGTAAGTTCTATCTTTGCAAACCAATCTGACATAAGCCACCCTGGATAATATCCCTCATGTTGTACAACAAATGGGTATATTCTCTCTATCGCATGCAAGACAGTTGCATCTGTCTGAATTGGTTCTTCCGGGAATTCTCTATACTGCCAATCATGTGCAAATAATGCTTTCAAAGCCTTTGTTCTTACCCAAAACATGGAACCTAACGGGGCAATTGGTTCTTTCTCCTCATTCATGTCAACTTGCAACCCAAGTTGTATTGCCAATTCCTTTGCAACTTTGAAGTTGTCACCCCATTCTCCTTTTCCAGTTGTAGGATAATATGCTCCATGTTTTGGAACTGGAGGCGTTAACATTCCAAGATATTTTTTTTCTTCAAATAGTGTAATTACATTTTCAACAAATATCTGATTTCTCAATAAGTTCTCGTAACACTCTGTTTGCCAGGAAGCCCCAATTGACATTGGCATAATCTGATACACTTTTTTATCATGCACTTTACAAATCAAATCGTATTTGTCAATAATATCTTTACATCCAACCAAAAATGGTGCTACATCACGCCCTATATTGCCAACAATTCTATACTCTATATTATAATCATCCAAACCTGTAAACTCATTTTTGACAATTTCTGCTTTTTCTTCGTTTGGAACTGTAACATATACATCTGTTCCCTTAGGCATAGATGTAACATATGAAGCACAGAATTTTGCCAGTTCAGTATAATATATATGAATCACAAGCGCTACCGTAAGCTTCTGTGACCCACTCTCTTTCTTTCTGACTTTAGAAGAAAGCACATAATTCCAATGCATTCTCTTCTTAAGGTCTGCCTGATTCTGTAATCTAAGCAAATTTTTATAAATCAAACCCGTATCATAATCCAGATTATTTTCTATATATTCCAATGCCTCTTTTGCTGCTTCTCCGCCGCTTCTTGAAAGTGCCTCTGAATATTCATGAAAAAAAGATCTTCGTTTTATAATTGGGCAACGTTTTCGCTCTATCATATATCTAGGGAAATCTCTAAGTCCCTCATATGTATATCCCTCTAATTCATCTGTATTTGCATACACATCCCACTTGTATCCCTTATCAGCAAAATCTTTTGTGAATACCGTTTCATGAAAACCTACAGCTTCCTCGTAAGAATGAATTACCGGCAACTCTTTCCAATAATTTTTAAAATCATCTGTTAAAAATAAAGATTTACGGAATACCATAAAATAAGATTGAATATGCTTTGGAATATACCCATATTTGATTGTTCCAAATGGATCAAAAGGTACTTCATGAAATTGTGTAATTCCCCAAAAATCCAAATCCTTTCTTGCCATACAATCAAACATTTCCGAAAATGGGTATAGAGGACCAAAGCTTGTAGAATTTAATACCATTATCTCATCATACTTGCTGAGTTCCTCATACCCATAATACTCTATACCAATTTTATACGCTGTAATATCAAATCCCTCATTCGGTCGTACAATTACTTCATCCGCTATTTTTTTGAACTTTTGAAGTCCCTCTTCATTTATTTCTCCATTGCATATAATCAGAAGTCTAGAAAGATTCTTTTTCAAATCATTCAAAAAAACTTCGTTGTATTCATCTACTATTCCATTCTTATCATAGAATACATATACCGCATACCTTTTTGCAGAATCTGTCTGTATAACCATAATTGCTCCTTATCTAATGAGTTAATATTTTTATCTCAGAATTCATATCATAAAATCCTACCGTGTTTTTATCTGAAATTACATTTATATTACATACATCATATAATCTATGATATACATTAAACCTATTATTGTGAAAACCAACACACCCTAGTGCAAGTAAATAGTTTCTTCCTTGCAAGTTCATCACCTGTTTAAACTCTGCTACTCGAATATCACCTTCCTCCACCGTTCCTGTATCAATTCTTTCATACATGGTGTTGGTCCCGGTAACCTCTGTTCCCTGTAAGTCTTTAATTGTAAACGCAAAAATTGGCTCTTGCATTTTTTTATTAAACTTAACCTTCATCTTTATTGTAAATTCGGTATTTTTTTGTATATTTGAAGTGATATCACCTTTATCATCAATAATTGCAAAATCAATAATCTCAGCCTGTTTTTCTCCATACTCAATCAATGATGGATTTAACTTTAATTTGCTTTTCCAAACAACATCATCTCTCTGCTCTATTGTACTACTCTGTACATCAAGTGGCATGTCGTCATGTTTTACAAGTATCTGTTTATATTCATCTACGATTTCTTTCGGTTTTCCCTCAGATATCTTTTCTCCTTTATTTAATAAAATAACCCTATCACAGTATTTACTGATACTTCCTAGGTCATGGCTGACGAACAATATCGTTTTCCCCATTTTTTTAAATTCTTCAAACTTATGATAGCATTTTACCTGAAAGAAAACATCTCCGACGGACAATGCCTCGTCCACTATCAGTATATCCGGTTCAATATTAATGGAAACTGCAAATGCCAATCGTACAAACATACCACTTGAATACGTCTTTACCGGCTGATACACGAAATCTCCGATATCTGCAAATGACAAGATATCATCCATTTTTTTATCAATTTCTTCCTTCGAAAATCCCATCATCGTACCATTCAGGTAAATATTTTCAATACCAGTATATTCCATGTTAAAACCGGCGCCAAGCTCCAACAATGCTGAAATACGCCCCTGTATCTGGACATCTCCATCAGAAGGATTTAAAACACCTGTTATAATTTTAAGCATAGTGGACTTACCGGAACCATTTGTTCCGATAATTCCCACTGTTTCTCCTCTGTGCACATCAAATGAAACATTCTTCAAAGCATAATGTTCCTTGTACATCTTTTTTCTTGATAAACCCAATGACTCTTTCAAACGGTCCATTGGCTTATCGTATAATTTATATAATTTACTAACGTTGTTTACACGTATTGCAACCTCACTCATACTGTAACCTTTCTACTTATAGCACGTCTGCAAAATGCACCTTTAATCTTCTGAACACAAAACTTCCTGCTCCAAAAAGGAGTGCTGTAACAATCCAAAAATAAATTGTCAATTGGGCATTCTCCCAAAACCATGCCTTATTAATCAATGCATCTCTATATCCTGCCACAATATAATACATTGGATTCAATTTGAATATCGTAAGCAATGTTGGGCTTAAATCCATCGCATCTATGTTCCACATAATTGGGGTCATCCAAATTCCAATCTGTAAAATAATATTTATAATCTGTGTCAAATCCTTGAAGAAAACGACAATCGAACATGTTATATACACAATTCCTAATACATAAATAATCATGCAAAATGTATAGTATAGTATTTGCAATGTATATAGGTCAGGATAATAGTGATAGCATGCATACAAGACCAATGTAAAAGCAATAAAAAACAGATGTACAAATAAAGCTGACATTACTTTTACAATTGGAAGAATACTTATTTTAAACACAACCTTTTTTACCAAGTAACTATATTGAACCAGAGCATTCGTTCCACCATTAAGTGCATCCTGAAAGAAAAACCATGGTACAATACCTGCAATCAACCACATTACAAACGGAACCTGTATTCCAGCTCTTGTGTTAATTCCTCCCGCCTTTAAACCTTTCTCAAAAACAAACCAATAAACAAGCACAGTAACAATCGGTTGAACAAATGCCCATATTATTCCTAAATAAGAGCCTGCAAACTGTGTCTTAAAATCGTTTTTCGCAAGATTAAAAATCAGCTTTCTGTTCTGAAACAATTCTATTGGCAACATTGCAATTTTTTTAATATTAATCAAAGTATATATCACCATCAAATCAATAATTAAACATGCAAGCACTTTTAATGCTGTTGATTTCATAAGTGAACCCTGATATGCTACATCTGCAATGTTCCATGTCGAAGCATTCCATGTAATAAACGGATCCTCAGAATTGGCATTTACCTTTACATATCCATCCTGTTCCTGTACTTTGGCTTCATTTACTGACATTAACGAGCACAACTCTTTCGATGTGATTGTACGTTCTACTTTACCACATCTCAACACAATTTTTTCTACAATGTTGGATGATTTTCCGCTTGCAAAATCAAGTCTTAACATTGTAGTGTCACTCGGAATCTGATATGTTAGCGTAGCATCTTTATCTGGAACTTCATATTTGACTATCTGGCTGTTTTGTATAGTAAAACCTTCCTGCGAATTTACCTCTGCATAGAAAAATTGAAACTCCGTTGAAACATCAGATTTCACTGTAACATCGACATCTATATTTTTTGCAGGAAATTTCATGCAAATTATTCCAATATTTATCAATACTGCGACAAGTAAAACTAAGACTCTCACCGCAAGTTTTTTCTTTGACATTTTTTCACTCCTTTAATTGTCACCACTTTTTCACAATTTCATTAAGCATTCTGCATAATTTTATCAATTTTTGATGGATTTCCCCAAATTCCTGGAGAATCATACTTTCGTTCTGGATAAACTCCATACTGTAATTTTATATTATATCCATGATTTTTTATAAAGCTTTCAACTTCATCTGCCAATGATACAGGTTTTCCGGTACAACAATTAATGATTCCCGTCACTTCTTTTTGTAATGCAACTGAACTGATCTGCTTTGCCAGTTCTTCCACTTCTATAAAATCATACAAATTTTTCCCTGTTGTAAATGGGAATGTCGTCTTACCCTCCTCAGCCGCCTGAACAATTTTCGAAAATATGGAATTGCTTCTCAAATCATCACCAATTATATAAAATCCTCTGGTCCATTGCAAAATAGTTCCATGCTCTTTTGCAACAAGTTCTACCAATTGACGTAAAGAATTTTTCGCAATTGCATATAATGACATTGGATTCGTTGGTGTATTTTCATCAATAGCACCTTCCCAGTATCCAACCTCATGCATACTTCCCATCACTACTAACTGTGGGAGTCCTCCCTCTATCATATGTTTTAAAAATGTATAGTGATTCGGCAAGTCTGTTATATGTGTCTCTGCATTATGGATAAAACCGTTTCTCCATGCCAAATGTATACATACATCTGGCTTACCTAATTGTTCGTATATTGTTTCATCACCACTAAATATTTCCACAGGAACTTGATGTACCCTGTTGTCAATTCCATCAAATCGCAAATCGCAGGCATACACCTCGCAGTTTCTATTAAGGAGTTCATTCACAACATGTCTGCCAATATAGCCATTTGCTCCTGTCACAAGAACTCTTTTTTTCACCATTATGTTCACCCCTATTTTTCTTTTCTGGCAATGTACTCTTTTATTCCACCATGTACTTTATCTTTTTCGGATAAGATTAAATCCTTTTCTGTCATTCCTTCTGGCATTGGCCATTCCACTCCAATTTCAGGATCATTCCACATAAGTCCGCCCTCATCATTTGGGTGATAGAAGTCTGTTACTTTATAGCAGAATTCTGCATAATCACTTAGTACAATAAATCCATGTGCAAAATCTTTTGGAATAAAGAACTGCTTCTTATTTTCAGCAGTCAGTTCCACACCAAACCATTTTCCAAATGTTTCAGAGCCTTCTCTTAAGTCCACAGCCACGTCAAATACTCTACCATTTACAACTCGAACAAGCTTATCCTGTGGATAGTTAATCTGAAAATGAAGTCCTCTTAAGACACCTTTCTTAGATGCAGACTGATTGTCCTGTACAAACTCACAATCAATTCCTGCTTCTTTAAAATCATTGTAGTTATATGTTTCCATGAAGTATCCTCTCTCATCACCGAATACTGCAGGTTCAATTACTTTTAATCCTTTAATTCCATTACAATCGTTTGTTACTTTAATTTTTCCCATTTTAATTTCCTCTTTTCTTTTTCAGCTTAATTAATATAGATGCAAAGAAGCTAAATAAATCTATTATTTAGAACAATAGTTTATTTAGCCATACTCTTGCCTTTTATTTTATAATCCTTCTGCGATTTCCATTAAATACTTACCATAATCTGTTTTCAATAACGGCTGTGCTAATTTTACAAGCTGTTCCTTATCAATAAATCCTCTCTTATAAGCAATCTCCTCGATACAGGAAACATACAATCCCTGACGTTTTTGAATTGCAGATACAAAATCTGCTGCTGCAAGAAGCATGTCATGATTTCCAGTATCAAGCCATGCGAATCCACGTCCTAATGTCTCTACGCTTAATGTTCCTTTATCTAAATATGCATTATTAACACTTGTAATTTCAATCTCACCACGAGCAGATGGTTTTACATTCTTAGCAATCTCTACTACACTGTTATCATAGAAGTAAAGACCTGGTACTGCGTAATTTGATTTTGGTTCTGCTGGTTTTTCTTCAATAGACAATGCTTTACCATTCTCATCAAATTCTACAACACCATACTCTCTTGGGTCTCTTACATAATATCCAAAGATGGTTGCACCACCTTCATTTTCGACACGCTCTGCAGCACTTCTCAACACTTTTGAGAAACTCTGTCCATAGAAAATATTATCTCCTAGTACTAATGCCACAGCATCATTTCCAATGAACTCTTCACCAATAATAAAAGCATCAGCAAGTCCTCTTGGGCTCTCCTGTACTGCATATTCAATGTGCATACCAAGCTGACTTCCATCTTCTAATAATTCCTTAAATACAGGAAGATCTCTTGGTGTTGAAATAATAAGAACCTCTCTGATTCCTGCCAGCATTAAAGTTGACAATGGATAGTAAATCATTGGCTTGTCATAAACCGGCATAATCTGCTTTGAAATCGCTTTTGTTAATGGGTAAAGTCTGGTGCCAGATCCTCCAGCAAGAATAATTCCCTTCATATATAATACCTCCAAATTTGTTTTTTTCCTTATTTAGGCATAAACATGCCTATGAAACCAATTCATTATATCACATCTATTTGTAGTTTTCATCTTTTTTTTCTTGACGAATGATGTATAATATGGATATTAATAAAAACTTAAGGAGATTTACCGAAATGAATATACCAAAAGTTAATATACTTCTAGCTACATATAATGGTAATAAATACCTAAAAGCTCAATTGGATAGTCTTATTGCACAAACCTACCCTAATATTAACATCTATATTCGTGATGATGTCTCAACTGATAATACCCTTGACATTATAAATGAATATATTAAAAATAACAGTTCTAATAAAAATATTATTCTTCTAGACAACAAGGGAAGCAATCTACGTCCTCCACGTTCGTTTTATCAAATTTTAACAGAATGCGATAGCGCCGACTATTATGCATTCTGTGATCAGGATGACATCTGGCATCCTGACAAAATCAAATGGGCCGTAGAAGAACTAGAGAAAAAAAGAGACTTGCAAAAACCTCTCGTTTATTTCTCTTCATATGATTATTATACGGATGATGGTACCTTTATCCGACACTCCCCGATACAAAAGGAACATATTTCCCTGAATGATGTTCTCTATTATACACCTGCCTCTGGTTTTCTGCTTGTATTCAATAACATGGCCAGGCAACAATTTTTCCTTGATGTAGATCCAGGCACCGAGATGCATGATAGATGGCTCCTCCGATGTTGTGCATGCTTTGGTGATACCATCTATGATCATAGATGTTCTGCTTATCATATTCGCCATGCAGAAGCCGTTACTTCCGAAGATTCTGGTACCATTAACCTTTTAAAAGGTTTTATTCAAAAAGAGCTATTAGGTTCAGCAAGCATTGAAGCAAAAAAGCACCTACATTATTTTTACAAAACTTTTTCCAATCAGTTCACAACGAATCAAAATCATGTTTTGCATTTATTTACAAGAAAAAATTCTGTTTTCACCCAATTAAAAAAGCTATTCTACCCTCATTCCCTTCGTGCGAGAATACCTGGAGAAATAGCTTTAAGAATTCTGTTTTTGCTAGGGAGAGCTTAATCCCTAGCTTTTTTTATTCCACCTTTTAATATTTCAATCACTTTCACAAATTGTGGTTTAAAACAGATTACACATATTAAAAGTGCTAAAACTGCATAAACAAAAAATGATACTATTGTCTCTACTTTCAGTAAGGCATAAAATGCTATTAAACAGAAAACAATGCATACATATCTTCTCACACATCCATTTAATGGTATATTTAATCTCCTAATAAAGATCCAATCTGTTACCACATACCATATAATGAATGAAATCAGACTTGCAATGGCAATATAGATATAATCATGAAAAAATAAATATGCTAATAAATCTAACAAAAATGAGATGCAAATTGCAAACACATTATTCTGTGTGTATTCCTTAATCATTTTTAATACCTTAAAATAGTTACCGCATACAAGCATAATTAAGGATCGGAATATAACTGTTCCAAATAAAATTGCAGTAATTGCAATACTCTCCGTATACTTGTCCAGCCATATATCTATAATGAACTTTGCGACATAAAATGCAAGCAGAGAAAATATTGAAATCACAGATAGCACATCACTCATCAAACAATAGTATTCTGCATATCTATTTTCATCAACCCGTACCAAATAAGGATATATCAGATTTGAAACGGTACTAATCATTGTATATATAACTGTAATAATAGATACTGCAAATGAATACATCGCAAATTCTTCAATACTAAATAAGTTCTGAACAAAAATACTATCGATTCCGAGAATAATGATTCCAACAAATTCACTTAACATCAGGAAAAATCCACTCTTAATCAAACCAACGCATTCTTCTTTCACATTAAGTATTGATTTTCCCCACACAATGTTCTTATTCTGCCACATGACAATAACCATGCAAACCGCATTAATAGCTGTTGTAAAAATAAGAAGCACTTCAAAATAGTACCAATGTGTCACTACAATGCAGATAACCATAAGTAATGTCAATATATTTTGTAAATAGGTAACATAGCTGTCTATTACAAACCTTTTGGTAAACTGATTTATGGAAGAATAGAACCATTTTATATTAATCAACGGTATATTGATAATAATAAACGCATACGCAATCACATTGTTACTATCCATTTTTCTAAATGTAAGTAACAAAATCACTGCAAGTAAAGCAACCACAATTCCTTGCATTGCAAACATAATTTTACTGAACTTTCGGAACTTATCGATTGGAAGTTCATCTTCATTGTATTTTCCATACTTTAAATAGATTCCATTCACAAATCCAAAATGTAAAAATCCTGCATAGGCAATATATAACATATATACATGATAATATGCATAATCCGCTACACTCAATTGTTTTGGAATTACAAACCCGGTAAACAAAGCAATCAGTATTGTCAAGAGATTACTTGATATTACCATGAACACATTCTTGGTATTTTCATTTTTTATCTTTTTCATATTATTTCTAACATCTCTTTTCTGTTTATTATTTCTGTGTCTGCTATTATACATTAGGAAAAACATTATTGCAATTTAAATACGCCTGTTTTTACTTTTCATGCGAAAACAGGTTGTTCTTTTTCCCTAGCTATTGTATGATAGATAAGAAAATTTTATTATTTAGGAGATAATTATGAGTTTAAAATCACAAATGCCTTATGGCATTTCTTTGCTAAAACACTATGGTTTCCATGACTTTATGCTACGATTTATGGAATGGTTCGACACCAAGAAAAGGGATTCCTATTACCAAAAACACCTAGATTTATTTTTCCCTAGCGAGGCTGAACTAGACATACAGCGGAAAACATCATTTTCTTATGAACCACTTATCAGCATTGTTGTTCCTGCATATGAAACACCAGCTAATTTTTTAAAACAATTGGTTGACAACGTTCTTTCTCAAACATATTCAAAGCTTGAATTATGTATTGCTGACGGAAGTAAAACATCTCTTGTTTACGATACACTGAACGAATACTCTGATTCCCGTATCAAATACATTAAATTATCAAAAAATGCCGGTATCTCTGAAAATACCAATGAAGGTTTTGAACATACTACCGGTGATTACATTGCGTTATTAGATCATGATGATCTATTAACACCAAATGCCCTGTTTGAGATGGTTCAGGCTTTGAACTCCTATGAATCCATTCCAGATATGGTGTACTCCGATGAAGACAAGATTATTGCAGACACAAATGTTTTAAGTAACCCTACCTTTAAATCTGATTTAAACGAAGAATTTTTACGGCATACAAATTATATCTGCCATTTTCTTATTTTTTCCAAAAAACTTTTGAATAAAGTCGGTGGTTTGGATTCTTCTTATGATGGCGCACAAGATTTTGAATTCGTACTTCGTTGTAATGCTTCTGGAGCAGTAATTAAGCATGTTCCAAAGATTCTTTATCATTGGCGCATTCATCCTGCTTCAACTGCTGCAAACCCAGAAAGTAAACTATATGCCTTTGAAAATGGTAGTAAGGCAATTGAAAAATATCTTGCAGAGAAAAATGAAACCGGAACAGCTTCTTTGACAAAAGATCTTGGTTTTTACCAAATTGATTATGCTTTGCAGGGGGACTACAACGTTACTGTTCTTGCATATACAGAAGAACAGATTCGTGAAATGAAAAAAATGCAGGCAGAACGCCAAAATCTTCATATCACGTACAAGCTTATCGACAGATTAACAAATGACTTATTATTGTCTCTTACCGATGATTATATTGTCATTTCCCAACCGGACATCATACCAACCACACCAAACTGGATTGAAGAATTTTTAAAACATTGTCAATGGTCCCGTATCGGTATTGTTGGTGTAAAAACCCTTAACCGCCATAATCGAATTGAAAACTGTGGATTTACATACAATCAAAATGGTCAGATTTTTAGCCTATTTTACAATTTACCTTCCATTTATAGAGGTTACTGTCATCGTGCAGATTCTCCACAAAATGTTTGTGGTGTGTCTTTTTCTCTTTCAATGGTAAGACGTGACGCTTTACATGCCGCTAATGGAATTAATGAAACTTTCACTTTTCCATACCAAGATTTAGATTTTTGTTTTAAATTATCTGCTCTTGATTATGAGATTATATTAAATACAGATATTCATGCTTTATGCAGGAAAACATTCTTATATCCTGCTAAGACTGATGAAATCTTTTTGAACTCATGGAAACTCAAATTAGAAAAACCAAATCCATATTATAACTCTAATCTAGCTGCTAAAAATGGAAATTTTGTTTTAAAATAATTCAAAAGAACGGATCCTCGCTCAACGTGAAGACCCGTTCTTTCTTTTTCCCTATTTTGAATATTCTTTTTTGCACAAAATCAATTTTTCAATTACAATCTCAAACATCTTTACAATAGATATTGACCAGCTTGCAATCAGTAGTGCATAACCAGAACTTAGATACATATAATTTATTGCTGGTGTTTCGTCTAATTGTGTTTTCGCAATTCCAAAACATAAAACCGCAACACTCAAAAACAAACCTGTAATAACAAGCCAAGGATTTACCAAATCATACCTCTTCTTTGTCAGTTCATATATCATAAAACAGGTGATAACTGCGTAAGCGAAAAATCCAAAACGATACGCCGTCAATCCAATCTTTTGGTATAAGGTACTAATCATATTAAGTCTGTTTATTACGCTATTTGCAGTATCATACTTTGCATTATCCATATCTGAGGTATAATAAATATCCTCGTTGCCATATATCTGAACATTATCTTCGTTCTCGTAGGAACCTTGCAATATCTTTACTTTACCAACAGTCTTGCCTTCTTGATATGCCACAAAATAATAATCTGTCTCTGAATTTTCTGATAATTTATTCCATGAAACTTTATAACGACACTTATCTGCCCATGGATAATCACCCTTGTCTTTGACTGCCTCTACCACGTCCTTACTTTTTATAAAATTTACTTTCGTATATTGATTTCCTGCATTATCCTCAATATACACTTGCATATTACTCATATCATAATCCGTAAAGAGAAGCCAGCCTTCTACATAAAAATCATCCTGTGAATACCGATACAACGCATTATCATTTGTGAGATTTTCAAATGACCATACACCAAGTCCTCCATCATACTCACTTTCTAGTGCAACTGCGTTTGCATCATTGAAGCTCGCCATATATTGTATCGCTGTCTTAATTGTACTAAATAATTCCTGTCTACGTTCTCCAGTATCTAAATGATATTTTTGCATTGTCGTCTCTTGTTTTTTTGAGATTTCACCTGTAGCATATGCATCCTCAAGTTCCTCATATACAGCTTTATAAAATTCGTTTGCATCTTTACAGCTATCATAATATCCTGCTTCTTTTACTGCGTCAACAAGAGCCCAACCGAACCATCCATCATCTACATTTCCGTCATCCGGAGCTGTATCATATACACCATAAACATCCATCTTATCCTGCATTTCATCCCATATCGAATTGAGTGTTGGAGATACATCACACAGTTTTTTTAACGATTTTCTCGATATGCTGACTGTATCAGTAGCATCATCCGCAATATAACCTGTTATATCACTAATCGCAGGACCATAATATTCAACCCCCTTATAGCCATATGTTTGAACATTAAAGTAATCTTTGATGCCAGAAAATAACAAAATCCCTATAATTGGAGTTAACAACATTACATATCTAGGGATACTTTTTTTGATTCTCATTTTGAACACAAGAATCCCAGCACTAATAATCATAACCACTAGCGTAAGTGGCAATAGCCAAATTGTATCATTTTTTGTCACCCACAAATACCCTATTGATAATCCAGATAGAACAGACCATATCATAGGTATTTTTGTATTTTTATCTAAAAGTGTAAAATAAAAATTTAATAAACATCCAACAAAAAACAATGCAAGTGCCAACGCAAATCCATTTCTATATACTCTTTGCAACGTCTGTAAAGAAAAGGAAACTGGATTAAAAAGCACAAATATATATACAATATATACCACCCATGATTTTTTTATCACTTTTTTTATTGCGTAAGCAAATACGATTGCAGCAATTGAATACAGCAATGTTGTTGTCATAATATACGATAAATGCAACCTATAACATACTGCAAGATAAAAGCTAAAACCCGGATCTTTTAGAAAGATATAACTAGTAAATGGTCCCGTCCACTCAAGTCTCGATAATGAATATGCCCAATCCCTCATTAGCTGATCATCACATGCAGCAGCAGGAATTGCATAAATAGTTAGTCCATGAATCAAAATTTGCTTCACTATTGCAGTTAAAATAACCGCTATCAGGAACATATGAGACATCACTTTTTCTTTTACAAATTGTTTCATTTTTTCCTCCAAACAGAATGCCATGCGAATCTTGTTCACATGGCATTCCACTTTATTCCAAGATATTTTGCAATATCTCCATATATCTTATTTATTGCTATACATATCCTGATAATATTTCTGATAATCGCCACTTGTTACATTCTTCATCCAATCTTCGTGTTCAAAGAACCATGCGATTGTCTTCTTGATACCTTCTGCAAACATTGTCTCAGGTTCCCAGCCAATCTCTGCTTTAATTTTATCTGGAGCAATAGCATAACGTCTGTCATGACCTTTTCTATCCTCTACATAAGTAATTAAATCCTTGCTAACATTTGCTCTTCTAGGATCATTCTCTGGTAACATTTCAAGTAATGTATCAATAATAATATTGATGATTTCAATGTTACGTTTCTCGTTATGTCCACCAATGTTATAAGTTTCGCCAAGACGACCTTTTTCCTGAACCATGTCGATTCCCTTTGCATGATCATCTACATATAACCAATCACGGATGTTCATACCATCGCCATATACCGGTAATTTTTTGCCCTGTAATGCATTGTTGATGATAAGTGGAATCAATTTTTCTGGGAACTGGTAAGGTCCATAGTTGTTAGAACAGTTTGTAATATTAGCAGGGAAATGATAAGTATCAATATATGCCTTTACCAAAAAGTCTGAGGATGCCTTACTTGCAGAGTATGGGCTGTGTGGGGAATATGGTGTTGTCTCGTAGAAATAGCTTGTACCATCATCTTCCAAAGAACCATATACTTCATCTGTTGATACATGTAAAAATTTCTTACCTTCTTTGAATGTACCATCTGGCAATTCCCATGCAGCTTTTGCGCAGTTTAGCATAACAGCTGTACCAAGTACGTTTGTCTTTACAAATACTTCTGGGTTCTTGATACTTCTGTCAACATGACTTTCTGCAGCAAAATGAACGACACGATCGATATCGTTCTCAGCAAAGATTTTGCTGATTGCTTCGCTGTCTGTGATATCGGCTTTTATGAATGTATAATTGTCTCTATCTTCGATATCTTTTAAGTTTTCTAAGTTACCTGCGTATGTCAGAACGTCAACGTTAATAATTCTGATTTCGTTGTCATATTTTCTGAACATGTAGTGAATGTAGTTAGATCCAATAAATCCAGCTCCACCAGTTACTAAATAAGTTCTCATTTATATTTTCCTCCTTATATAAAAACGCATCTGCGCTTTTCACAATAAATATTTACTCTAAATTTCTTTTTCGAAATTCAATTTCATGCAATTCCATCTCGAAATCCTGACGGTTTTTTTGACAACTTGTCTGTAAAATCAGTCCCGAGAAAAATGCTTGAATTGCTGCTAATAATGTAAAGCCACAAACAACTAATGTCGGGAAATTCGGGACCAAATGTGTCTGAGAAAAAGTTACAAGTACTGGAATTAAAAATGCTATTCCAATAATTGTCAAAATCGCTGCAACTCCTCCAAAAAAGGCCATCGGTTTATAGGTACGAAATAACCTAATAATTGTGCGGATTACTTTAAATCCATCTGAATAGGTATTTAATTTTGATACACTTCCTTCTGGTCTATCACGATATTCAATTACAACATTTTCAACCTGCATATTCTTGTCTGTAGCATGTATACTCATTTCTGTCTCAATCTCAAATCCTTTTGATAAAACCGGAAATGATTTCACAAACTGAAAACTAAATGCTCGATATCCTGTCATAATATCCTTAATCTCTGTACGAAATAAAACATTGATAGATTTTCTAACAAGTGAATTTCCAAAATTATGAAATGGACGTTTATTCTCTTCAAAATATGTGGAAGACAAACGATCTCCAACAACCATGTCAGCGCCATAGTTTAATACTTTATCAATCATCTCTGGTGCCGACTCTGCCGGATAAGTATCATCTCCATCTGTCATAATGTAACATTCTGCATCTATCTCCCGGAACATTCTTCGAATTACATTTCCTTTTCCCTGCATATGTTCATATCTGACAATCGCTCCTGCATTTTTTGCAATCTCTGCTGTTCCATCAGAGGAATTATTATCATAAACATATATCTTTGCCTCTGGCAAAACACGTTTAAAATCTGTGATTACCTTCTCAATTGTTTTACTTTCATTATAACAAGGAATCAGTACTGCTACTTTATCCATCCGTTTTCTCCTTTTTCTATCTAACAAACAGTTTCAGATAAATTGATACTGCAAAGCAACGAAATCTTCGAATCAGAACACTTATCTCTATCTCTAATTCAGACAACCTTAATTCATCCTTATTCTTTTCAAGGAGATAGCGATGTTCTGCAACGTATATGTTTGTTTTTTCTTTATCATCACCCATTACCTGACCTGTATTCGAATCTCCTCTCACACGGAAGAAATTCAATGGTTCGTGTATAATATAGATGTCACCCAACTTTGCGATCTCTGCAAAAAAGTCATAATCTAAAATGTAAGTATACTTCGTATCAAATCCACCAATCTTCTGATATGCTTCTTTACGAAAAGTATTGGCCTGTGGTGCGCCAAAATAGTCCTTATTGAAAAAACCTCTTCTTGTAACCTTTTTACCATTCACAAGCCCTTTCACTGGATATCGCTTATAAAATCCCTTTCCTTTTCCAGCCAAATCAATAAGTTTTGTATCACTTTCAACCATGACCGCACTTGGATTTTCAAGTAATGCCTGTACCTCTCTTTCAATTGCCTCTGGTGCCAAAATATCATCCGCACAGATTAACTTTATAAACTCTCCCTCGCACAAGCTTAAACAATAATTCCAGTTTCCAGACATACCAAGGTTTTTTTCATTATGGTAAATTTTTACTCGTGTATCCTTATCTGCATAGACACGAATCTTCTCCAACGTATCATCTTTAGAATTGTCATCTACAATAATAAGTTCCAGATTCTGATAAGATTGTTTCAAGATACACTCTATTGTTTCTCCGATGTAATCTGCATTGTTGTATGCAGGAATACACACACTTACTAACGGTTGATTCATTAACCTTCTAATCCTTTCAAGTAAACATCCAATGCATCATGCCAGTCTGCCATTCTATAATCAGATGTCAATTTTAACATATAATCCTCTAAAATGGAATATGCTGGTCTGTCAGCAGATGCCGGATTCATTTCTTTGTACTGTTTAGAAGTTACATGATTTACCTTTGTTGTCTTTCCCGTCTTGCGGAAAATTTCTTCTGTAAAATCTGCCCAGTTTGTATCACCTTCACAAGTAGCATGGAATGTTCCGTAGTTCTCTGTCGGTTCTAAATGGTGAATCAATTTTGCAAGTTCTACCGCACTTGTTGGAGAGCCTACCTGGTCACATACGACATTCAATTCATCATGTGTCTCAGACAATGCTAACATTGTCTTTACAAAGTTTTTTCCATCCCCATATAACCATGCAGTACGGAAAATAAAATGTTTAGCAGCAAATTCTTTTACAAATTTCTCACCTTCCCATTTTGTCTTTCCATAAGCACTGATTGGATGTGGCTCATCAAACTCTGTATATGGTCTTGTACCATTTCCTTCAAACACATAGTCAGTAGACACGTGAATCATTTTTGCTCCAACTTCTGTTGCTGCAATACTTAAGTTTCTTGGTCCAAGTGCATTAATCTTGTATGCAAGATCCCACTGTTCTTCACATTTATCAACATTTGTATGTGCTGCACAGTTAATGATAACATCTGGTCTCGTCTCACGAACCAGCTTCAATACCGCATCCACATCTGTAATATCAAGGGATACTACACCATCGCCTTCTACAACGTCTGTGTTGATAAACTCAACTCCGTCATTTTCATACTCCTTACGGATAGCTCGTCCCAATTGTCCGTTACACCCTGTTACTAAAATCTTCTTCATGGATTTATCCTCTCTTCTTTCTACAGTAATCTATTTATCAATAATAAAATTTTCGCAATTATTTGATCTAATTTACTTTGTCTTACAAAAGAACAATGAAGCAACATCTTACACTTACCTGCAAATTTCTTTGTATTCAATATATCAAGAACCAAGGTATCCTTTTCTTTATCCCCCTGATATAGTTCATGAAATTCACGCAATTGATTTTCTAGTTTACCTCTACTCTTTTTTAAATGTTTTGCTTTGGCCTTTACAGTGTCCAAAAACTTATCACTTGCACCAATCTCATTATTACCATGTTGGCGATACCAAATATAGGAATTTTCGTCAAATATTACCTTCCCATGATACGTTGCCACCAAATAACACCACCAGTCATGCATCATAGCATGTTTTGGTATGTTTTGTCTAATGATTTGTGCTAATTTCTGGTTTAATACAGTTGTGCACCCTGTACAAATACACTCTACAACTGCATTTTCAAATGATGGAGACAAATATTTTCCATGGTTTTCTGCTATAACATGATTATCTGCATCAATTAAAATTTTATTACTGCAGTACAATGCAGGTTCTTTTATTTGCTGTAAATTCTGGATTGCTTTTTCAACCTTGTTTTCAAGCCAAATATCATCCTGATCACAAAATGCGATATAACCCGCCTCACTTTTTTTCAAAAGGTTAAAAAAACTATTAACAACTCCAATATTCTCCTCTTTGAAAACCTTTATACTCGGATAGTTCTGACTGTATTCCTCTAGTATAGATATTGTTCCATCCTTCGATCCATCATCTCGAATCAGTATTTCTATATTTGAATACGTCTGACTAAGAAGACTTTCTATTTGTTCTCTCAGATATTTTTCACCATTGTAGGTAGACATTAATATCTGTACTTTTTGTTGTTCCATAATGTTAATATCTTTCCCTCTACTTCGCCAACCTGTTCAGTGCACTAAACACGCCCTTAATAGAAGCATGTGTGATATTGGAGCTTACTCCAACACCAAATGTTACTTTTCCGGTTCTATTATCGCGCATCTGAATATAAGCTGCTGCTTTTGCATGGGAACCTTCGCTGAGTGCATGTTCCCAGTAATTCAGCACTTTTATGTCAACCGCACTGACACACTGTCTGATAGCAAGTTTGACTGCGTCAATCGGTCCATTTCCTTCTGCAACGGAGTGCATCTGCTCGCCCATATACTTAAAAGCAAGTTCTACGTGAACATCATCACTCTCTTCTGATTCCACAACCTTTAGTTTCTGGAATTCAAATGGAGCTTTGGACTCTAAATATTCTGTACGGAATGCCTGCATAATCGCAGCCGGTGGCACTTCTCCACCCTGTCTTTCTGAAATCTTTTGAATGACATCTGCAAATTCCCGCTGCATCTCTTTTGGAAGTTTGTATCCATACACGGTATCCATCACAAATGCAACACCACCTTTTCCAGACTGGCTGTTAATTCGGACAACCGGCTCATACTTTCTTCCAATGTCCGCAGGATCAATCGGTAGATATGGAACCTCCCAGATTTCAGATCCTTTTTCCTGTAATGCCTGAACACCTTTATTGATTGCATCCTGGTGGGAACCAGAGAAAGCAGTAAACACTAATTTACCGCCATACGGATGACGCATGCCGACACCCATTTTACAACATCTTTCGTATATGTCAATAATTTCGTTGATATTTTCTATATTCAGGTTCGAATTGATTCCCTGTGAAAACATGTTGTAAGCTACGGTTAAGACATCAACATTTCCTGTTCTTTCACCATTTCCAAAGAGGGTTCCCTCTACTCGCTGTGCTCCTGCAAGAAGGGCTAACTCTGTTGCTGCAACGCCTGTTCCGCGGTCATTGTGCGGATGAATACTTAAAATCACCTGGTCTCTGTCCTCAAAATGTTTATTCATCCATTCAATCTGATCTGCATAGACATTTGGCGTGTTCATTTCAACGGTTGCAGGAAGATTGAAAATAATTGGGAAATCGTTCGCATGATTCCATTCTTTCTGAACTGCTGTACAGATTTCTAATGCGAAATCCATCTCCGTTCCGGTAAAGCTCTCAGGGGAGTATTCAAGCTGGATATTCCCTGGAAAATCCTTCATCTTTTCCTTTACCATTCTCGTTCCGTCCACCGCAATCTTTATGATTTCTTCGCGGTTTTTATGGAATACAACCTCTCTTTGCAAGGTCGAGGTGGAATTATAAATATGCACAATCACATTTTCAATTCCCTCGATTGCCTCAAAAGTCTTATCAATCAGTTCCTGTCTGCACTGTGTCAAAACCTGAACCTTGACATCTGATGGAACCATATGTTCATTGACTAATTTTCGAAGGAAATCATACTCAATCTGGGATGCAGCCGGAAAGCCAATCTCAATTTCTTTGAATCCAAGTTTTAAAAGAAGCTGGAACATCTCTACTTTTTCATCTACATTCATCGGTTCGATGAGCGCCTGATTTCCATCTCGAAGGTCTACGGAACACCAGGTTGGTGCTTTTTCAATCTCCTTATCTGGCCATTCCCTCTCAGGGTAAGAAAGAACCGGATTTTTTCGATATCGCTGATAATTTAGCATTTCCTATTCTCCCAATCCATTTTCAATCTGTTCAATGATATGTTTTAACGCCTCTTCCTCATCTTCTCCCTCACAGATTAATTCGATTTCATCTCCGGATTTGATGCATGCGCCTAATACACTTAATACACTTTTTGCATTCGCAATATTATCACCGTAACGAAAGGTAACATGAGACTTATATTGCATTGCTTCCTTACATAAAATTCCAGCAGGTCTTAAATGAAGTCCTGTCGGATTTTGGATTGTTACTCTCTGCTTTACCATGTTGCTTCCTCCTAAATTTGTATTTCAAGATTACACAATTATTTTTGTAATTAAATCGGCAAGGTTTTCTGCCTCTCTTTGGATTTCTTTTTGATTTTTTCCTTCAATCATGACACGGACCAGTGGCTCTGTACCGGATGGACGAATCAACACCCTTCCCTCTCCATTGAATTTTTCTTCTAATTTCTGAATTGCCTCTGCGACTTCATGATACTCCATAAATATCTCTTTCTTATCATTGGGAACTTTCGCATTGACAAGAGCCTGTGGCAACACTTCCATAACGGATGCAAGCTCTGACAATTTCTTTTTACTGTCCACCATAACCTGCAACAAGTGAAGTGCGGACAAAAGTCCATCTCCGGTTGTATTGTCATCTAAGAAAATAACATGACCAGACTGCTCTCCTCCAATGTTGTAACCGTTCTCTCTCATATTTTCTAAGACATAACGGTCTCCGACCTTTGTTTTTTCAATATGGATGCCTTGTTTTTCTCCCATCAAGGTAAAACCGAGATTGGTCATTACCGTAACCACAATCGTATCTTTTGCAAGTGTTCCTTTTTCTTTCATGTAATTTCCACAGATTGCCATAATCTGGTCACCATCTACTAAGGCTCCTGTCTCATCTACCGCAAGCATACGGTCTGCATCACCATCGAATGCAAGACCTACATTCGCCTTTTCCGCTGCCACTCTTGCCTTTAACTCATCCATATGGGTAGAGCCACAATTTGCATTAATGTTGGTTCCATCTGGATTTACATGAATTGCTACAAGGTCTGCTCCCAGATCTTTTAACGTCTGTACCGATGTATGATAGGACGCACCTTCTGCGCAGTCAATCACAATCTTCATTCCGCTCAAATCAACAGGAACTGTTTTCTTCATAAAATTGATATATTCCTGAGCCATATCGAAGCGGTATTCTACTTTTCCAATTCCAGAACCGGTTGGAAGTGTTACGCCGTCCATATTGGAATGAATCAGTGCCTCAATCTCATCTTCTAATTCATCGGAGAGTTTATAACCTTCCCCATTGAAAAATTTAATTCCATTGAATTCCATCGGATTATGAGAAGCTGAAATTACAACTCCTGCATCTACTTTATGCATTCTGGTCAGATAGGCAATCGCTGGCGTCGGCATCACACCCACAAAGATTGCATTTGCTCCAACAGAACAAATTCCTGCCATCAAGGCATTTGCAAGCATTCCTCCTGAAATTCTGGTATCACATCCTACAATAATAGTAGCCTGATGCTCTGTTTCTTTGGTCAGCACATAAGCTCCTGCCTGACCTAATTTCATTGCCAAATCAATTGTAAGTTCTGATCCCGCTACACCTCTTACACCGTCGGTACCAAACATTCTTGCCATTCTTCTAATTCCTTTCAACTTTTTCATGTACTTATTTTATACAAATTGCTATGTTTTCCATAGCAGTAAGAAAATATCCCTTACATTTGTCTGATTCTCTTATGTACCACTCTCATCCCCTGCCTTGGAAGACGAAGAACTTCCAGTGGTTCCACTGCTTGTTCCACCAGTATTTCCAGAAGTTCCGTTTCCATTCGTCTCACTTCCGGTAGTTCCGCTGCCAGCAGTTCCTGTCCCCGAAGTACCATTTCCACTTCCAGAAGAGCCTGTTCCTGAAGTATTTGTTCCATTTTCCGTATTATCCGTGTTATCCGTTGTCTCTGAATCTGCTTCCTGTTTTTCAGTCAGACTTACAGACGCTGTCACATTCGTTTTTACCGAATAGATACTGTCATCCAAATTCCAGGATACCTGTGCCATATGAACACCTTTTCCAAGGCCACTCACATCTACCGTTCCGGAAATATTTGCAACATTCAACCGGTTCATATCAGACGCAAGACCACTCACTGTAATCTTGACCGTTTCCACCTCAAATGCTGCATTATAGTTGCTTGCAACATTGGTAATTGACAAGTTCGAAACCGGCACATCAAAATCTTTTGTCACAACTTCTTCTACATGCACTGTGACGGTTACTTTGTTCTCACTCTTATCAACCAATGAGACTCCATCCGGTAAATAGGAGGTCACATCGATTTCTTTTACAAAATCACTGGTGGCGCCGGAAATATCTAAGACTTCCACCGGAATCTCAATTTTTGTCACAGCATTCAAAACAGACGCCGTGCCTTTTATCTTGACTGTACCCGGCGAAAACTCTGTTCCCGTCACTTCATATCCATCTGCCGGCTCACCCATCGTATCAACCGCTAATTCTACCTCTTTGGTACCAAGAATCTTCGCTGTTACCGTAACAACATCGATGCTTAATTTCAGCTTCGTCGTATCAATTACATTACCGTCCGCATCATATAAAACCGGAATGACATTATCCGTGATATCATCTGTCATGCCATCCACATTAATCGTCGCAACCGCAGAGTTAATCTTGCTTACAATGGATTTTGGTCCTGATACATTTACAACATTCGTTGTATCAATCGAAACATCACCAATCGCGCATCCATCCGCCACTTCACCCTCTGTATTCGCGGTAATCATAACCTTCTTTGTTGTTAATTCTTCCAAGTCAACCGTAACATACTGTGTTCGTGACACAACAGCAACCTGGGACGCACTATATCCGTTCACAGAAATCGTAATCGGAATCTGATAAGTTTTTGCCTTGTCATTATATTCAATTCGTTCCATATCTGCCGACGCACTGAATGCAGTACTGCTTAATTTTTCCAGAATACTTCTTTTTGCAGATACTGAAAACGTTACCGTTGTACTGTCATTTGTGACTTCATAATATTTTTCCAGTGTTCCGGTAATGTAGTCGGAATTCTCCAATGTGACATTTGTCGTAAACGGTTTGGTCCGTGTCGGATCATCAATATTGACAACCACTAGCCAGAGGATCATTGCAAACAAAATTGCAAGGATTTTCAGGCCGAAGTTATTCGTTAAGATCTTGCCCAGCTTTTTTAACATTTTTCAGCCTCCTCTTCCATGATTCAATTTTTGATATATCCTGCTCTCTCTTTTGAATATAAGCTAATTTATTGCGTAGGAAATCAGCATCCACATTCCGGTATAATTCTCCGGACAATGCTATGGATACCTTACCTGTTTCCTCTGAAACTACAATTGTAAGTGAATCACTTACTTCGCTGATACCAAGTGCTGCACGATGTCTGGTTCCCAAATCTTTGCTGATTGTCATGCTGTCAGAAAGTGGCAGATAACAGGTTGCTGATATCACACGGTCTCCACGGACAATTACAGCACCATCGTGTAACGGTGTGTTTTTTTCAAAGATATTGATTAAAAGCTGACTTGTCAAAACACCGTCAACCGTGATACCGGTTCTCTCATATTCACTTAATACAATCTCGTCCTCAACTACGATTAATGCGCCTGTCTTTACCTTGCCCATCTCAAAGCTGGCTTTTACAAGTTCATTGATGGTTTTATCAGAGAATTTTTCATTGGTACCTTTTGAAAAATCAATCGGGATAATGCTGGCCAGAAAATTCTTTCGTCCAAGATTCTCCAAGGCTTTCCGCATCTCAGGCTGGAAAATGACAACCAGGGCAACCACACCGACACTAAAGGTCTTTTCCGCCAGCCAGAGGATTGTATTCATCTGGAAAATTGCTGCAATCAGCACAAATGTCAAAATGACTAAAATACCTTTTAGTAACATCCAGGCTCTTGTATTTTTAATCCATAACAGAACCTGATAAAACAGGAATGAAATAATGCAGATTTCCACTACATCCGTTATTGACACATCCGGTAAATACGAATATGCCTTTTCCAATAACGTTTCTATATAAAATGTAACATTCTGCACATTTTTCACTTCCTTTCTCTTTCTTCTCTATCTCATCTTAATCAAAGAGATTTTCATCAATTTCCATCTCTTCTGCGAATTTTTTCTTGTTAAGTTTTTCGGTTTCTTCCTTCTTATTGAAGTGTTTTACCTGTTTGTCAGAACCGGAAACATATACTTTCGGAACCGCTTTTACATAATAATAATACTCATCATCCTCAAACTGCAAATGCTCCGTTCTTGAATAATCCAAGTCAAAAAATAAAAACTGAATCACAAAGGAAATCGCAAATGAAATGATGTTTCCAACAATCAGCCACAACGTCTTGCCTGAAATTCCAAGCAAAATATATCCGGTAAAAAACGCAACGATTTCAAACAGAATTCCCGCAAGGATTGCAATGCTCCAGGCGTGATCGATGGAAAGTCTTCTCACAAAATAAACAATCAAAGTTGCCACTAACATCACACCGATTGCAAGATACATTTCTTTGTTGCCAAACAACTGATTCAACGCAATTACAACCTTCGAAGCTGCGCCCGTTCCTTCTTCCGCATTCTCACTGAGCAATGTTGCATTCTCTCTTACACCATCCAGGAAAAAGAAAATCACCGTTCCACAGACAACAGAAAATACAGAGTAAGCCTCTCGAAGTAATCCAACTCCAACCGGCATTACATAAGGAATATGAAGTTTAAAACAAATCGGTGTCAGTAATGCATTGTATCCATTCTTTGGTGCAAACCGGAAATAGATAAAATAAATAATGATAAACATCGCAATTGCAGTCAGGCACACTTCTACCGAAAGCACATAAAAATCTGCCACAATTACCAGCGCTGCTATAATCAAAGTTCCATTAATCGGAAGAATGGAACATACCAGTGCAAGAATCAATGCAACCGGCACACTGCTGATTTGTTTCATGTAGCCAATATTCCCATTTATCAGTAAAAATGTAACAAGCGCAACCACAAATTTAATTACCGGCAGCACATATACTTCATTTTTTCCATAAAATCTTGTCAGTTTCTCTCTATATTCCAATAAGGTTGTCATCTTTACCTCCCAAGTCCGGTTTCTTGCCAATCGCCTGTGGACGTACCTTTTAGTCTGTCCTCGCGTTCGTACATTCTATTCACTTTTTTCAGGCAGGAATAGTATTGTTTTACTTTTTTCCTTCCCGAACTGTATTTCATCTGAAAAACAAGATACGTTGCAATCTCATAGACAACCATAAATACAACGTATAACAGCAATAGGGTTCCAACAAATTTCTGAATATCCATCCCTGTAATCTCTTCCATCAGACGTTCCATCTCATAGACCGCCCACATAACCAGCATAATTACATAGGTAATGGTTCCTGTAATCAAACTTCTTAACATCTGCATGGAAACATAATCCCGTCTGGCATACTGCGCCATTGGTTTGCACGCTTTTCCATCGTGCTTTTCAAATGTTTCCATCTTAATCATATGCCTTAAGCGTTCTTCATTTACCATATTAAAACTCATGCCTCTCTTATTTTGCACGCAATTTTGCATTCTTATATGCTATTATAACACATACAGTATCGTTTTCAAAGAAAAATCATTGATTTTCCGCCATAGAAAAACAGGTCGTACCGATTCCGAATTCTCACATCTGTAAGGATTCCCCTTCTGTTTACGACCTGTTTTTCTTTTTCTCTATTATTTTAAGAAACGCATCTTATCGCCATCACGGTCTTTTTTCTTCGGAGGCTCGATGATTTTCTTTGGTTTCTCAATCGCATCGCGCATCTCATGTGCCATGGAATTCTTGCATGCCTCACAGAATCTTCCCGTCCGAATCAGCTTGCCACATCCCTCACACTCAATTCCTTCTATGGAATCGTCAGAAAATGCCAGTCTTTCTTCACGAATCCACTGTTTAATCTGTTTGACGGAGACATCATTCTCCTCTGCCACAGCAGCCACCGGGGCATGTGGATTATCCTCGATATAAGTTTTCACCTGACGGAACTTCTCTTCCAGCACCGCCTGACAACTTGGACAAATCGGCTGTCCGCCAAGATAATTAAACATTCGTCCACAGTTTCTGCAATTTCTAACATCCATATAGGTATCCTCCTAAACTTCCTCTTAAAAAACAATAGAACCACAATAAACCAGTATCCGTTCAAACTCTGCTTCCATTAACATCCTGCTCCGATACTGATGCACAAAAAATAAATCTCTTCTACGCCCGCCTTTTTCAATTCTTTTGAAACGGCGTCCATTGTGCTTCCCGTCGTATAAATATCATCAATTAATACTATTATTTTATATTTTACAATATTATCCCGAATTTTAAAAGCTTTTTTCAGATTATTTTTGCGTTCGACGTCATTTAATTGTTTTTGAGGCACTGTATTTCGGATTCTTATGACAGTATTGTTCAAAACCGGCAATTGCATTTGTTTTCCAATTTCCCTGGCAAATACCTCTGCCTGATTATATCCACGAAGACGTTGCTTGCCCCGATACATCGGAATCGGAATGATTGCTTCTACTTTGTGGTGCAGCAGCCAGTCTCCATATTCTTTTACAGCTTCCCTTGCGTAATAAGCCGCATATTCTCTTTTATTGCTATACTTAAACCGATACAAAGACTGCTTGATTCCTTTTTGATAAAGAAAAACTGCTTTCCCTTGTGTGAATTCATGATGTTTCTTTGTGCAATCATAGCAGAATTCAATTCGCTCATTCTCCACAGATTTTCCACAGCGTTTACAGGTCGGTTCGCTGATGATTGTTACCTCTTTCTGGCATTCTGTACAGATTAGTTCTCCCGCCGGTGCAATTTCGTCACAAATTGGGCATCTTCTTGGAAAAATAAAATCCCATATTCTCTTTTCCCCCATGTTATCCTTTCTAGCAGCCAGGCGTCACCCCTTCGCTAATCTCTCCCATCCTGTAAGTGTAACATATTTCGCCGGAGCATTTTCGAAAGTTTTTCTTAATTTTCTATTATCGTTTTTTCAAAATTCCTTCTGTTTTTCCAGTTTTCTTTTTGTCGATATTTTTATAGGTTTTCTGCCTGTTCGCGCAACCGGTTAGCCAAGCCGCTGTATCGTTTTTGCTGAGAGGTATTTTGTATCATTTGCTGAAATGTCACGTCATTTCCGACCAAAGTGACGCATTTTCTCGCACGTGTGACCGCTGTATAAAGAAGATTCCGGTTCATTAACATTGCCGGTCCACTCAAAAGCGGAATCACAACCGCCGGATATTCACTACCCTGGGATTTGTGAATCGTAATTGCGTATGCAAGTTCCAACTCTTCCAAAAGTTTAAACGGGTACTCTACCATTCTTCCTTCCTCAAATTCAACCGTTACAATCTCTGTGTAATCGTTGATTTCACGAATGACTCCCATATCTCCATTGAACACACCGGTTCCCTTATCGATTGTTAGTCCGTACTTACTCCGAATCTCCCACTCCAACTGATAATTATTGCGGGTCTGCATAATCTTATCTCCCTCCCGAAAAAGAGTGGAGCCGACTTCTTTTTCCCTTTTTCCTTTTTCAGGCGGATTCATATACTGTTGAAGAATTCCATTCAGTCTTTCCACACCAAGAAGTCCTTTTCTCATTGGAGTTAAAACCTGGATATCATACGGTGTTGCATTGACAAACTTTGGAAGTTTTTGCTTAATCAGCTGCAACGTCACACTGATAATCACATCCGCGTCATATCGCTTTAAGAAAAAGAAATCCATGCTCTTATTATCTAATGTTACTTCTTCTCCTCGATTAATTTTATGCGCATTGACAATAATATCACTCTCACTTGCCTGACGGAAAATCTTGGTTAGTTTTACAACATTACAGGTACCGGAATCAATGATGTCTTTTAGTACGCTTCCCGGTCCGACACTTGGCAGCTGGTTGACATCGCCAACCAAAATCAATCTGGTTCCAGCCACGATTGCTTTTAAAAGCGAAGTCATTAGGCTGATATCCACCATTGACATCTCATCGATAATAATGACATCCGTCTCAAGAGGATTGGTCTCGTTTCGCTCAAAACCGGCGCTGCCTTCCATCCCACCATTCAATTCCAGCATACGGTGAATCGTCCGCGCTTCAAATCCTGTTGTCTCACTCATTCTCTTTGCCGCACGTCCGGTCGGTGCCGCGAGGAAAATATCCATCCCTTCCGACTCAAAATAACGGATAATCGTATTGATGGTTGTTGTCTTACCGGTACCAGGACCACCTGTGATAATAAGAAGTCCATTTCGGACTGCCTCTTTTACCGCAGTCACCTGATGTTCATCTAACGTCATGCCTGTCTGCTTTTCTATTTTCCGAATGCGCTGTTCAATCTCAATATCCGGGACATCATAGGATACATTCAACCCCCTTAGCATCGTTGCCGTGTTCGCTTCCATATAATAAAAAGTTGCAGCATATATCTGCGTCTGTTCCTGCATTTGTTTCATGATGATTTTTCTCTCAATTGCAAGATCCATATAATGACGTTCGATGTACTCTGGCTCTACCTCCAACAGATTACTGGCACGTTTCGTCAGTTCCTCCTGTGGCAAATAGGTATGTCCCTCTGCAGACGCCTGTAAAAGTGTATACAGTATACCACTTTTAATTCGGAAATCAGAGTCTGTGCGAATTCCAACCCTACTGGCAATCTCATCTGCTGTACGAAATCCCACTCCCGCAATATCATCTGCCAGACGGTATGGATTTTCCTTGATAATTCCATATACTTCCTGACCATATTCCGCATACACTTTTACTGCAAGATTCATCGTAATTCCATATTGCTGTAAAAAAATCATTGCCTGACGGAGGTCTCTTTTCTCATTCACCTGGGCTGCAATCTCCATTGCCTTTCGCTCACTGATTCCTTTTATCTCTGCAAGCCTCTCCGGTTCTTCCTCGATGATTCGAAATGTATCTTCTTTAAAGCGGCGCACAATCCGGGCTGCCAGTGCCAGGCCAATCCCCTTGATTGCTCCAGATCCCAGATAACGCTCGATTGCCTCCTCATCCTCCGGTGCCTTTTCTTCAAACCGTTCCACCTTGAACTGTTTTCCATAGGTCGGATGTGATGTGTAATCACCCTCCGCTTCGATATTCTCTCCTTCTGCAATGTCCGAGAAAATACCGACACAGGTAATTTCATCCTCTCCACTGACAAGGTTTAATACGGTATATCCATTGTCTGTATTCCGGTATATAATGTGTTCCACATAACCTGCTAACTTTTCCACTTGCTATTCTCCTCGAAAAAAGAAAACCTTGACAAAATCAAGGTTTTCTAACATTTCTTATCTTAATCAAGATTGTAATTTCGTTTCATCTGTTCATAGAGCTGCTGTGTATAACTGTCGCCAACCTGATCTACCAGTTCTTCTGACACTGTCTGAATGACACTGTCCATGTAAAAGTCCTTCTGTGTTGACATCCCGGAATCACTTTCTTCTTCGTCATCGGAAAGGAGAGATTCTTTCACTTCCTTTAACACTTCCTCTACAAAATAAGACTCAAAATCTTTCACAGTCTGTAACAATTCATCATCTGATGAATCTGACGAGACACTGCTCAATGAATTTTTTAACTGACTGGCTCCATTCGTCGCGTTCGACGTTGTATTTTCAAGTATGGATGCCATTCCATCTATCGAAATACTCATCTATTGTCCTCCTTCAGGCATCAAAAGACTTATCGTTTCAAATTGTTTGCCTGTTCCAGCATATCGTCCGCAGTTGTAATCGCTTTTGAATTCAACTGATAGGCACGTTGTGCAACAATAAGGTTCACCATCTCATCTGCAACCTGGACATTAGAAGATTCCAGATATTTCTGATTTACCTGGCTTCTTGTAAGTCCTACTGTTGTAGCTTCATTCATCGGATTGCCGGAAGCTACTGTTGCCTCATAGAGACTGGAAGATGTCTTCTCCAGACCTGCCGGATTATTAAACTGGAAAACTCCAAGTGTCTGATTCATGTTGGTATATGTTCCATCCAGATTGTAATATCCAATCTGTCCGTATCCATCCACAACTACTTTTTCTGAATTCACATTACCCGGAATGACAATCTGGTTGCCATTGGAGTCCAAAACAGGATAACCTTCTGATGTACATAAAGTCACGCCGTTTGTTCCCATTGCCCAGCTAAAGTCACCATTTCTGGTATAATAAGTCTCTCCATTCACACCTCTTACCGCAAAGAAACCGCTTCCTTTTAAAGCAAATGCAGAATTGCTTTCGCTTTCTGTCAAGGTTCCCTGCGTAAAAGATGAAGTTGTAGAAGAAACTCTGGTACCAAGTCCAACCTGTGCCCCAATTGGTTTTTGCTCACCATTGGCACTTGTTGTTCTGGTCTGAATGTTCTGGTATAACAACGATTTAAATTCTGTTTTGTTGGATTTAAACCCTGTTGTATTTACATTCGCAATATTGTTTGAAATTGTATCAACGCTTGTCTGCTGGGCAATCATTCCGCTTGCCGCAGTATAAAGTGCTCTCATCATTGTCGTATTCCTCCCTCACGGATTCCTCATAGCCTGTATTTTAAATACATCTGTAGTTAAACTTTACCTACCTGGTTTACTGCTTTATCAAGAGTGTCATCAATTGAATTGATGACTTTCTGTCCTGCCTGATAAGCTCTTGCTATAGTAATCATATCGACCATTTCGTTCACAACATTAACATTTGACATCTCAATAAATCCCTGATTTACTTTTGCATCAGATGCTGTAACCTGACCACCCTGCACTAACTGATACATATTCTCGCCATAATGTTCTATGTAATTATAATCTGCGACATCAACAACGCCTAATCTCGCAACCACCTGGTCGTTCTGGTAGATATTTCCAAGTTCATCCACGGTAACATCCTGGTTTGGATCAAGGCGAATATAATTCGCCTGTCCCGGATCTGAATTCAGTGCACCGTTTGCGTTCAACACATAATCTCCGTCTTTTGTCACAAGATATCCCTGTGTATTAATGGTAAATGCACCATCTCTTGTATATTTTACGGATGTATTCCCAGCCTTGTCTGTAAAAGAGATTGCAAAAAATCCATCGCCATCCAATGCAAAATCGGTCTCATTTCCCGTCTCATCATAACTTCCCTGGCTATAATCTGTATAAGATTCCCCTACATGTACTCCCATGCTCATGGTTCCTAATTTCTTCGCCATGTTATAATAAGAGGTATCCTTGATTTTAATTGCAAGCTCATCACTGAATGTCTGAGAAGTCATTCCTTCTTTTTTAAAGCCATTGGTTGCAGCATTTGCAAGGTTATTCGATAATGTGTCTAATCGTTTCTGCTCATTAATCATGCCTGTGTAAGCAGTGTATAATCCTTTTACCATATCGTATTCCCTTTCCTGATATTTCTTCTATCTGTTGCACTTCCATGTCTCTATCTACAAGTCAAATTCACATCCGTGTTTTCTAGTCGTCGTCTCTTTTTCCTGAGAGAAATTCTACGAATTTTCCAGTACCAATTGCAACGCAGGTCATAGGTTCATCTGCTGTCATGGTATTGATACCTGTTCTGTCCTCGATCAATTCCTCAAGACCGCGGAGCAATGCTCCACCACCAGTTAATACAATTCCTCTGTCTGCGATATCTGCAGCTAATTCTGGTGGAGTTTTCTCCAATACAGAGTGTACTGCTTCTACAATCTGTAAGGTTGGCTCTCTCAATGCCTCTTCTGTCTCCTCTGAAGATACTGTAACAGTCTTTGGAAGTCCTGTTACCAAGTTACGTCCTCTGACATCCATTGTCTCGTTCTGAGCTAATGGGAAGCAGCTTCCGATTTTAATCTTAATGTCTTCTGCTGTTCTCTCACCAATTAAGAGGTTGTGTTTCTTTCTCATGTAACGAACCAATGCCTCGTTAAAATCATCACCTGCAATCTTAATCGATGTGCTGACAACAGAACCACCCAGAGAAATAACTGCGATATCTGCGGTACCACCACCGATATCTACAATCATGTTTCCGCATGGTCTTGAAATATCAATTCCAGCACCGATTGCAGCCGCAATTGGCTCCTCAATAATTGCAACTTCTCTGGCACCAGCCTGATAAGTTGCGTCCTCTACTGCTTTTCTCTCTACCTCAGTTGCACCACTTGGGATACATACGCTGATACGTGGTTTACGAAAGCTCTTCTTGCCAAGTGCTTTCTGGATAAAATATTTAATCATCTTCTCTGTCACAGTGTAATCTGAAATAACACCCTGACGAAGAGGTCTTACTGCTACAATATTTCCCGGTGTTCTACCAAGCATCAGTCTTGCTTCTTCACCGATTGCTTTAATCTTATTGGTGTCGCGGTCAAAAGCCACTACGGATGGCTCTTTTAACACAACGCCTTTTCCTTTAATATATACTAATATACTTGCAGTACCTAAATCGATACCAATATCTGTTCCAACCATGGTCTCTAGTTGCCCCTTTCTAAACTATGCAATAACCTTATATGGTAACACCCTTTGCATCCAAAACGACACAAAGGTTCATTTAATCATATTTTTGCTTATACGGTTATATTATATACAATTGATTCCATTTTTTAAAGGGCTTTTTTTAATTTTTCATTTTTTCATCACATATTCATCACATTTGTACTTTATATTACAAGAGTACTAGCTAATAAAGCTAATATAATTTTTCATAACTCATGCTTCCCAGAAAGCTTCTGCTTCTGGGAAGTACTCCCCGAAGAATCATCCTATTTCAGGTAACGTTTGATATACTGTCCTGTATAGGATTTTTTATTTTTCGCCACTTCTTCCGGTGTTCCTTTTGCGATTACCATTCCACCGCCGTCTCCACCTTCCGGTCCCATATCAATGATATAGTCGGCTGTTTTGATGACATCCAGATTGTGTTCAATTACAACAACTGTATTTCCATCATCAGACAAACGGCGAAGAATCTCCGTTAATTTGTGCACATCTGCAAAGTGAAGTCCGGTTGTCGGCTCATCTAAAATATAAATGGTCTTTCCGGTGCTTCTCTTACTAAGCTCAGTTGCTAGCTTGATACGCTGTGCTTCTCCTCCTGACAGTTCGGTAGAAGGCTGTCCTAATTTCACATAGGATAATCCTACATCATAAAGCGTCTGAATCTTTCGATGAATGGTCGGCACATTCTTAAAGAACTCCAATGCCTCCTCCACGGTCATGTCCAGCACATCGTAAATACTTTTTCCTTTATATTTCACTTCCAACGTCTCACGGTTATATCTTTTTCCGCCACAAACCTCACAAGGAACGTAAACATCTGGAAGGAAATGCATCTCTATCTTTAAAATACCGTCACCGGAACATGCCTCGCAACGTCCACCTTTTACATTGAAACTGAATCTGCCTTTCTTATAACCCTTTGCTTTTGCATCTGGTGTCGCTGCAAACAAATCACGAATCATATCAAAAACGCCTGTGTATGTTGCAGGATTAGAACGCGGCGTTCTTCCAATCGGTGACTGGTCAATATCAATAACCTTATCTAATTTCTCAATTCCAAGAATCGCATCATGTTTTCCCGGAATACATCTTGCACGGTTTAAATCTCTCGCCAGTCTCTTGTACAAAATCTCGTTGGTAAGAGAACTTTTTCCAGATCCGGAGACACCGGTAATACAGGTCATAACACCAAGCGGGATATCCACATCAATGTTGCGCAGGTTGTTCTCCCTGGCACCTTTGATGGTCAAAAATCCGGTTGGCTTTCTTCTGACATCCGGCACCGGAATTTTGATTTTCCCGCTTAAATATGCCCCTGTAATGGAATTCGGATTCTTCATAATCTCTTCTGCGTTACCGGTTGCAACCACTTCTCCACCGTGTGAGCCTGCACCCGGTCCGATATCCACAATAAAATCTGCTGCTCTCATGGTATCTTCGTCATGTTCTACCACAATCAGACTGTTCCCCAGGTCTTTTAAATTCTTTAGGGCATTCAAAAGCTTGTCATTGTCGCGCTGATGAAGTCCGATGGATGGCTCATCTAAGATGTATGCTACCCCAACCAGACCGGAACCAATCTGTGTTGCAAGACGAATACGCTGTGCCTCTCCACCCGAAAGGGTTCCTGTTGCACGTGTCAGTGTCAGATAATCAAGTCCTACTTCACGAAGGAATCCAACTCTTGCACGAATCTCTTTTAAAATCTGGTCTCCAATCAGATGCTGCTGTTTGGTTAGTTCCATCTGCTCTAAGAATACACACAGGTCTTTTATCGACATCGAAGTTATCTCATGAATATTTTTTCCACATACGGTAACAGCCAGAGACTCTTTTTTCAAACGCTGTCCACCACATACCTTACAAGGTGTGATTCTCATAAACTGTTCATATTCCTGCTTCATCGTATCGGAACCGGTTTCACGGTATCTTCGCTCCACATTCTTGATCAGACCGTCAAACGCAATATCGTAAACACCTTCTCCACGCTGTCCTTTGTAATGTACTTTTACCTCACGGCCATTTGTTCCATGAATTAACATATGACGAATGTCCTCTGGCAAATCCTGGTAAGGGGTATCTAACGAAAATCCATATTCCTTCGCCAGTGCCTGCAGCGTTGCATTCGTAAAGCTTCCCTTCTCCGAGGAGGACTGCCATCCCATCACCTGAATTGCACCTTCAGACAGACTCAGGCTTTTATCTGGAATCATTAGATCTTCATCAAATTCCATCTTATATCCCAAGCCAAAACATTCCGGGCAGGCACCGAATGGATTGTTAAACGAAAAACTTCTCGGCTCGACCTCATCAATGCTGATTCCACAGTCCGGGCAGGAAAAACTCTGTGACATCTGGAACGACTCTCCATCAATCACATCTACAATCATAAGTCCATCCGCAAGTTCCATCACATTTTCGATGGAATCTGTCAGACGTTTTTCAATTCCTTCTTTTACCATCAAACGGTCTACCACAATCTCAATATTGTGCTTCTTATTTTTATCTAGTTTAATCTCTTCTGACAGTTCATATATACTGCCATCTACAATCACCCTGACATAACCACTCTTTTTCGCCTGCTCAAAAAGTTTCTGATGTTCGCCCTTTCTTCCTCTTACAACCGGAGCTAGAAGCTGAATCTTTGTTCTCTCTGGCAGGGACAAAATCTGGTCTACCATCTGGTCAATCGTCTGTTTCTTAATCTCTTTGCCACACTTTGGGCAGTGTGGGATTCCAATTCTCGCATAAAGTAATCGAAAATAATCGTAAATCTCAGTTACGGTTCCGACCGTAGATCTTGGATTCCGGTTGGTCGACTTCTGGTCAATCGAAATTGCCGGAGAAAGTCCCTCAATCTTCTCAACATTTGGTTTCTCCATCTGACCTAAGAACTGTCTTGCATAAGAAGACAGCGATTCCATATATCTTCTCTGTCCCTCTGCATAGATGGTATCAAATGCCAGGGATGATTTTCCTGAACCGGAAAGTCCGGTCAGAACTACAAATTCATTTCTTGGAATATCTACATTAATATTTTTCAGATTATGCTCGTTGGCGCCTCTGATTTTAATATATTTTCGTTCACTCATGTTCTATCTGTTCCTTTTTTTAATATCTCTTACTTTGTCACTAAATCTTGATTCTGCTCCGCTGCAAGGCTTATTCTGACTTTTCCAGTTCCTGCAGCATATGCTTTAACCCTACCATCTTATCACGGTACTCTGCTGCCGCCTCAAAGTTCAGGTCTGTTGCGGCTTTCTTCATCTTCTTCTTGATGTCTGCAATCAGCTTGGTTAGTTCATCCTTACTCATGGATTCCGGATCTTTCTTGAAGGTCAGTTCTTCTTCTGCTACTTTCTTCGAAATACTAATCAAATCCCGGACGGACTTCTGAATTGTGGTCGGCGTAATACCATGTTCTTTGTTATATGCCTGCTGCACTTCCCTTCGTCTTGCCGTCTCGTCGATTGCAAGGCGCATGGAATCTGTAATCTTGTCTGCATACATGATAACATGTCCCTCACTGTTACGTGCAGCACGACCGATGGTCTGAATCAAAGAAGTCTCAGATCTTAGGAATCCTTCTTTGTCTGCATCCAGGATTGCCACCAAGGTAATCTCCGGTATATCAAGTCCCTCTCGCAACAGGTTAATACCGACTAACACATCAAAAACATCCAGGCGAAGATCTCGGATAATCTCGGCTCGTTCCAACGTATCAATATCAGAATGTAAATATTTGACACGGATTCCAACTTCGCTCATATAATCTGTCAGGTCTTCTGCCATTCTCTTTGTCAAAGTCGTAATCAATACCTTGTGGTGATTCTGAATCTCTTTTTTCACCTCACCAAGCAAGTCATCAATCTGACCTTCAACCGGACGGACGGAAATCTCTGGATCTAGCAGACCGGTCGGACGGATAATCTGCTCCGTACGCAGCAGCTCGTGCTCCTGCTCATAGACATTCGGCGTTGCAGATACAAATAACATCTGATCTATCTTACTTTCAAACTCTTCAAAATTAAGAGGTCTGTTATCTTTTGCAGACGGAAGACGAAAACCATAATCAACCAACGTGCTCTTTCTCGCCTGGTCCCCTGCATACATTCCACGAATCTGTGGAATTGTAATATGAGACTCATCTACGATAATCAGGTAGTCATCTTTGAAATAATCCATCAGGGTATGTGGTGTTGCCCCTGCAGGAAGCCCCGCAAGGTGTCTGGAATAGTTCTCAATTCCACTACAAAATCCGGTCTCGCGCAGCATCTCGATATCAAAGTTCGTTCTCTCTGCAATTCGCTGTGCCTCTAACAGCTTATCCTCCCCTTTAAAGTAGCGGACACGTTCTTCCATCTCTGCCTCAATTGCTTCACATGCCTTGTTAATCTTCTCCTGTGGCACAACATAGTGTGATGCCGGGAATACCGCAAAATGCTCTAGTCTGCACTTAATCTCACCCGTCAGCACATCTATCTCTGTAATCCGGTCAATCTCATCACCGAAAAATTCCACACGGATTGCCGTATCGCCGTAGTTTGCCGGAAAAATCTCTAACACATCTCCTCTTACACGGAAGGTTCCCCTGTGAAAATCCATATCATTTCTTGTATATTGGATGTCAATCAGACTCCGGATGACATCATCTCTGTCACGCTCCATCCCCGGTCTTAACGATACCATCATACCTAAGTAATCTTCCGGGCTTCCCAAACCATAGATGCAGGATACACTCGCAATGACAATGACATCCTTACGCTCCACAAGGGATGCTGTCGCAGACAAACGCAATTTATCAATCTCTTCGTTGATGGAAGAATCCTTTGCAATATAGGTATCCGTCTGCGGCACATAAGCCTCCGGCTGGTAGTAATCATAATAGGAGACAAAGTACTCTACTGCATTTTCGGGGAAAAATTCTTTAAACTCGCCGTACAACTGGCCCGCAAGGGTTTTATTGTGCGAAATAATCAAAGTCGGCTTATTTAATGCGGCTATTACATTCGCCATTGTGAAGGTCTTTCCAGAACCCGTAACACCTAGTAAAGTCTGGAATTGATTGCCTTCCTTAAAGCCTTTTACAAGCTCCTCAATTGCCTGTGGCTGGTCTCCAGTCGGTTGGTATTTTGAATGTAATTTAAACTCCATCTCTGCCTCTTTTCTCTTAGTCTTTATGCTCTGCTATATTCGCAAATAATATGCACAAAAATAGACAATCGGATCACATTTCATTTATAAAATCTTCTGCAAATTATTGCATATTTTATCATGAAATGTTCCGATTGTCCATAGATTTTAGAACATTTGTTCTATTTGTTATACGCACTAATTTCCTACACAGGAAAAAGCGGTTGCAATTCCCCTACTAATGGATACCGCAGCCGTTTTACCTTAGCATTATTTATTTTTGTTTGATTCTAAATACCTTTAGTCCCTCAGAAAGTTCTGCTGAAATCTGTGCAAGCTCACTGATTTCTTCTTTCACACGATACATCATATCGCTCTGCTCATTTACCGCATCAGATATGTTTTCTGTATTCTCACTCACCTCACCAGCTATCTCCTCAATGGTTTCTATAGCTGCCTGCAATGAATCAACTCCATCGGAGGTTTCCTGTACGACATCAGCAATACTTCTAATCTCATTAGAAATCTCATTAATTTTCTCATTGATGCCCTCAAAGCTTACCATTGTATCCTCAGCCAAATCTACACCTTCCTGAGCTGAGTCAACACCTTCCTCCATAAGAGAAACACATGCCTTTATGCATTCCTGAATCTCACGAATCATGTCAGCTATCTTCTCTGCAGACTCACTTGACTGAACTGCAAGTGCACCAACTTCTGTTGCAACCACTGCAAAGCCTTTACCTTGCTCGCCAGCACGCGCTGCCTCAATTGATGCATTAAGAGAAAGAAGATTTGTCTGTGATGCTATATCAGCAATCATCTTAATAACACTTTCAATCTCACTTGACATGCTCTCAAGCTCGCCAATCTGTTTTCTCGTCTCATGTACATTTGCACCAATTTTCTGAACCTGATTAACTACGTTGTTCAGCTTCTCTGCTCCCAACTCTGCTGCTGATGCCGTTTCCTGAGCCGCAAGACTAATATTTGAAATATTATCAGATACGCTGTTCACGCCTTCACTTATATCCTTTGCACGATTCATGTTATCAGCTGACAAAGATTTCTGCTCTGCTGTATGCCCCACAGCATTATCTGTAATTGAAACAATAAATGATGACTTATTTCTAGTATCATCAATTCTCTCTGTAAGATTTTTCTGCATCTGGGAGAGAACCTCAACCTCTTTGTTGGTTCTTCCAATAAGTCTCGCCAGATTTTCTTTCATATTCTCTGCTGATTTTGCAATTATACCAATTTCATCATTGCGCTCTACATACTTTGGGTCTATTTCTACAGTAAAATCTCCCTCTCCCATAATATCAAAAACAGCTGCTAGCTTGCCAAAATCCTTCAACTCACGTTTTAACACTATTACCAGCAAAGCACCTACTATAAGTGATAAAACCACTGCAGAAATTATCTCTGTCTTTTTTACTGCAGATGAAACATCACTCACTGTATTATCGTATATTCCAATATCCATAGATGCAACAAGCTCTCCATTTTGATAAATAGGATACATTACATCATATGTCCACGCCTGCTGTACATCTGCCCAGAATTCACTTGTCTTTACTTCCCCCTGTGTAGCCGCCGGTACCGTATATGATGTGTCATCAGAATAATTTTTCCCAATTTTTTCAGTATCAGAATGAGCAATCGCAGTAACTGTAGTATCTATCACAACTGCATAAGCAATATTTTGATTCTTCTGTGTAAGATTTTGTACAAAAGTTTGTAGCTCCTCTGTTCCGCCTCCCTTTTCCAAAATAATTTCTACTTGTGCAGCAATTTGCTTGTCCTCTTCTACAAATTGCTTAATCATCGAATGTTTGATTCCAGATTCCATAGTTTTGACTGAACTCATTACTAATAATAAGATCCCAATCCAAAGAACCACAAGCGATATTATGATTATTCTTGTTTTCATTGCCAGTTTCTTCATGTAATACCCTCCAAAATCATTGTAATTTTCCCTTTAAACCAATTAGATGTCTATTTAGTATTATAGGACTATCACTTTATACAGTCAATACCACTATTCTTATTTTATGGCACACACAATTTTCCTTATTCTCTATAATTAATCTCAAAAACGTTTCGGTGATTGTACTTCTTTCCTGATTCACATGGACATGGCTCATTTGGAAATACCTTTTTGCTTGCTCGTTTTTTAGGTGCATTTGCTGCTGACTCATCCTTATTGGTTCCTGTAACCTTTGCTACCTGCTCACGCTCAACCTTCTGCTGAACCTGTACATGATAGAGAAGTCTGATTGTGTCTTCCTGAATTGCAGAAATCATTGCGTCAAACATGTCAAATCCAGCCATCTTATATTCTACAAGAGGATCTCTCTGTCCATATGCCTGCAGACCAATTCCCTGACGAAGCTGTGTCATATCATCGATATCCTTTGCATGAATTTTCTCAAGAGGAATAATTGGGTCACCAGCGAAATACTGTCTATATAGTCCGTATAGTCTGTGAGAGTATTGCGGACACAATATACAGATTAAAAAACCGCACTTTTCCCAATATTTTGTGGTACATATTTTCTAGGCATAATAGGAGACAAAATACTCTACTGCATTCTCCGGGAAAAATTCCTTAAATTCCCCGTATAGCTGTGCTGCCAACGTCTTGTTATGGGAAATGATAAGCGTAGGCTTCTGAAGCTGCTGGATGACATTCGCCATTGTAAACGTCTTTCCTGAGCCCGTTACACCCAGCAATGTCTGGAACTGATTGCCTTCTTTAAATCCCTTTACTAGCTGTTCAATTGCCTGGGGCTGATCCCCGGTCGGCTGATATTTCGAATGCAATTTAAATTCTGCCATACACCCATCCTTTCCTCATCGTTTTGTGAATATTTTCAGTATAGCACTAGAACACATGTTTGTAAACATGTGTTCTTTGTTTTATCCATTATTAATAATATTAATAAAAAATACCTTTCTTCTTCACATTCCAAAATATCCTATGCCAGAACCCCTTTTGCAATTTCCTCCGCCATCTGCCAAAGCTCCGCTTCCTGTGCATCCTTCATGGCTGATTTTATTGTAATCTGCTGTTCTAAGATGGTCATATTCTTTAACTGTTCTAACTCTGCACGCATCTGTTTTGCTGTCGTCGCTGCCCAGGTTCCGTTCTCCATCAGTGCAACCGTCTTGTTCTGAACATTGAGTGCCTTCATATCATGGAACAGATTGCTCATAACCGGATAGATTCCGGCATTGTAAGTCGGGCATGCAAAAACAAGATGGCTGACACGGAAAATCTCGCCAATAAGAGTTGAAATATCGACGTTTGAAACATCATATACTGCAATATTTTTTACCCCTTTTTCTGCAAGTTTTCCTGCAAGTGCATCTACGGCGCTCGCTGTGTTTCCGTACATGGAAGCATACATGATTGCGACTGCTTTATCCTCTGCTTCGTAAGTGCTCCACTTCTGATATTTTTCCAAAATATATCCTAAGTTTTCACGCCAGATTGGTCCGTGTAAAGGGCAAATCATCTGGATGTCAAGCGTTGCCGCTTTCTTTAAAAGTGTCTGGACAGATGGACCGTATTTTCCAACGATATTGGTATAATAACGTCTTGCATCGTCAAGCCAGTCGCGGTCAAAGTTTACCTCATCCGCAAAAATATTTCCGTTCAGCGCTCCGAATGTTCCAAATCCATCCGCTGAAAATAAAACCTTATCCTTTTCATCATAGGTCACCATCGCCTCCGGCCAGTGTACCATCGGTGCCATCACAAAATGAAGCTTATGTGCTCCGGTTTCTAGTGTATCGCCCTCTTTTACTACAATTTTTCTTTCTTCAATTGGAAAAGTAAAAAACTGCTCCATCATAGTAAAAGTCTTTGCATTTCCAACAATTTTTACTCCCGGATAACGGGAAACAATGTCGCCAATCATGGCACAGTGGTCTGGCTCCATGTGATTTACAATCAGATAATCCAGTGTCTTTCCATTTAATGTTTTCTCTAGATTTTCAAAAAACTGTCCTGACACCGATGCATCTACTGTGTCAAGAAGTACCGTTTTCTCGTCATGAAGTACATACGCATTATAAGAAACCCCTCTTGAAATTGGGAAAATATTTTCAAACAACGCAAGTCTTCTATCACTTGCTCCTACCCAAACCAAATCTTTTGTAATATTTCGAACCTGATACATCTTTCCTCGTCTCCTTTTTCTTTTTTATTGTTCGGATAATTTTTGATATCCGTTTTTTATAAATTTACAGCTTCGGCACCTGTCACTCGTGCTTTCTTATTTCATATTAACATATTATCTTAAAAATAGCAATAGTTACTATTATTATTTTTAAAATTATTCCAGTGTTATCCTTGCGGTACATTTTTTATGCAACAAGAACAAAATTGACTTGTCATTGTGCAATTTGCCAATAAGAGAACGGTGAGCAACCTTTTTACACCCGAATGCTATTATATAAAGAAAATAGGGACCGTAGTCCATACCTGCCGGTATGGACGCCAATCCCTATTTTCATGCGATTTACCTATTATATATTATGCAGTTTTTTCTTTTTTAAAGACTGAGTTGCATAAGAAGATTCCAAGGAATACAACTGCTGCGATAATTCCGATTGGATAAGCAATCTTCGTACCTAAGTTCAGGCACTCTGGTGCGTAGAAGAAATAGGTAACGGATACTGCTGACATGAAGGTTGCTGGAATTACCGTTATCCAGTAGAACTTCTTATTCTTAAACAGATACATGGATGCTGTCCAAAGGGCAATCATTGCGAGTGTCTGGTTAGACCAGCTGAAGTATCTCCAGATGACGTTGTAATCTAACTGGCTGATAATTGCACCTGCTAAAAGTAAAGGTACGCAGATGAATAAACGTTTCTTGTAAGATTTCTGTTCAATCTTGAACCAGTCTGCAATGACAAGTCTTGCGGAACGGAACGATGTATCGCCGGAAGTAATTGGACAGGCAATAACACCAATCATCGCAAGAATAACACCGACATTTCCCATGGTCTTTACGCTGACATCGTATACCGTTGCTGCCTGACCGGAATCGGTTAAGATTTTTGTTAATCCAGTCATCAAACCGCCTGTTTTCTCATAAACAGCACATCCTGCTGCAGCCCAGATTAAAGCGATGATACCTTCGCTGACCATTGCTCCATAAAAGACACTGTGTGCTTCTTTTTCGCTCTTACAACAACGTGCCATCAAAGGTGACTGGGTTGCATGGAAACCGGAGATTGCACCACAGGCAACGGTGATAAACATAACCGGCCAGATTGGTGTTCCGGATGGATGCAGGCTGTGTAACGTAATCTCTGGAATGGTATATCCATGTGTGAAGATACCAACACCTACACCGATTGCCATAATGATAAGGCAGATACCAAAAATCGGGTAAATCTTACCAATAATCTTATCAATTGGAATGAAGGTTGCAATAAAGTAGTAAATCAAAACAATTGCTAACCAGAAATATGTATTTACAAGGATTCCGGAAGTAACACCCTGTTTTCCAATTAACATGGAAATCAAGGATGCAGGTCCTACTGCAAATACGGTACCAACCATAACAAGAAGTACTACACTAAAGACTCTCATGACATTTTTCATGAAATTGCCAAGATAGGTTCCGGTCAACTCTGAAACAGAAGCACCATCATGACGCATACTCATGAATCCAACGGAAAAGTCATGCACAGCACCTGCTAAAATCGTACCACCTGTAATCCAAAGGAAAACTGCAGGTCCCCACTGTGCTCCTGCTAATGCACCGTAAATAGGTCCTAATCCTGCAATGTTCAACAGCTGAACAAGGAAAAGTTTCCATTTTGGCATTACAACATAGTCAACTCCGTCATTGATTCTTACTGCCGGTGTCTCACGATCATCCGGTCCGTACAATTTTTCTACCACTTTACCATAGGTGAAGTAGCCGATAATAAGAATTGCAAGACATACAAAAAAGCTTACCATAATATCAACCTCCCTGATATTTATTCTAACTGTAGTTTATAATTTTTTTAGAATTAGCTCAATAGATTTTGTATGTAATGCATAATTTTTGTCATGAATTGTATTTTTTATTGTATAAAATGCATTGTCATTGAATCACAAACAGATTCCGGACATTTTTCACCTGTGTACGGCTGATTGGAATCTTTTCTTCTAAATATTTCATCTTCATGGCATAGCCGTTGTTGTAGCTTGGAATCAGCTCCTCCACGTAATCGAGATTCACCAGATAACTCTTATGTACCCTGTAAAAATTGTAGCCTTGCAGTTTTTCTTCCATATGGCTCATTGTGATGTTTTCTTCATAAACATGATTTTTGGTGCAAATCCGGCAGCTTCTTTGATTTGCCTCCACCACAATAATCTCTTTTAAGTCAATCAGATGAATGCGGTCTCCACCATTGACTGCAATTTTTCCTGCATGTGGCTTTGCGATATTCTCCTTTTGCACCTGTTTCATCTCTAAAAACCCCTGATTTTTTAGCTTTTCTACCGCTTTTTGCAGACGTTTCATATCAAATGGCTTCATCACATAATCCACAGCATCTAATTCAAATGCCTCCACGGCATAATTTTCATATGCTGTCACAAAGACAATACCTGCATCCGGCTGTTTTTCCCGGATGATGGACGCTAATGTCGTTCCCTTGACTTCGCCTAAATTAATATCTAAGAAAAATGCCTGTATCTTTTCGTTTTTTACAAGTTCAATTGCCGACTCTGCACTGTCTGCCTCTAAAAATTCTGCATCCTCCAGGATGGATTCTAACAGGAAAATCAACTCTTTTCTTGCCGGTCTTTCATCATCAATCACTGCTATTTTCATACTAATCTCCATTCTTGCACTGTAAAAATTTATTTCTCACACTATCTGTATTTTTACATAAGTCTCGTTTTTCGCGGAATCCGCATCGTGACAATCGTTCCGCTTTCTCCGGTATCTATCTGAAGTCCAAAGGTTTCTCCATAGATGCTGCGCAGCCTCGAATCTACATTCAACAGTCCATATTGTCCTGTCGTGTCCTTATCGTAAAAGCCTTTTAGCACTTCCTTTGGAATTCCGTATCCATTATCTTTTACAGCTATCACCAAAATATCTTCCACAACAGATGCCTTTAGCAAAACTTTTCCCTGCTGACGCTTCATGGCGCCATGTTTTACCGCATTTTCCACGATTGGCTGTAAAATCAGCGTTGGCACCATAAAATCAAGAGCCTCCGGGAAATCAATCGTTACTTCTAGCCGCTCTTCAAACCTTGCCTCCTCTAGCATCAGGTATGCTTTTACATGCTCTAATTCCTGCTCGATTGAAATCATGTAGGCACTGCTCGAATTTAGCGTATGACGAAAATAGACGCTAAGTGCCAGCAAAAGTTCCCTTGCCCGCTCCGGCTTTTCCCTGCAAAAATAGGTAATCGTATTTAGCGAATTAAACAAAAAGTGGGGATTAATCTGTGACTGCAGCGCACGGAATTCCGCCTGTTCCCTTAACTTTTTCTGGTGCTCAATCTGCGACAACTCATAATTTGTGGAAAAGAATTTGGCAAGTCCCTGCACAAAATTAAGTTCCGAGTGAATGGACTCGACATGTCTTGGAAAAAAGAGTACCAAAAATGCCCACGTTTCCGATCCCATCGTCATTTTATCCCCGATGGCAAGATATTTTCCAAGCTCTTTGTAATTCGGGTCACTTTTTTTCGTCTCCACACAGTAGTTGTTCGGTTCATCCATATGTTCTAACAATTCATACGGAACTACAATATTAGTTGTATTTAACGCATGGGTTCCATCCGGCGACAAGATAACGACTGCAAGACAGCCGGAAAAATCCTGAATGATTTTCGCAACATGGTCATACCCTTCTCTTGGAATCGTCGTCTTCTGCAGGTAAGGCACACATTTATCTGCAATATTTAGTGCAAGCCGGATTTTATCCGCAGCAAGAAGATCCTGCCTGGTAAAAGCCTCCCGAAATACAGAAAAGAATAACACCATTCCGCAGGAGTTAAAGGTAATCATCGAAAAGGCAATCTGTTTCACCAGCGCTAACGCTTCCGCATAAGGCTTTGCTATCGCTAAAATAATCAACATCTGGCACGCCTCTGCAAACGCCGTGATCAAGAAAAGCGAAATGGTATTCTGTTTTAAATTTTTCTTTTTACAGATTATCCAGATTGCAGAGCCCAGCACACCTTCAAATAAAGTCGATATGGTACAGGATACCGATGTCAGTCCCTGTGCATCATAGAAAAACCGATGCAGTGCACCGATGACTGCTGCCGTCATCCCAACAACGGGGCCTCCGAGAAGTCCACCCGCAAGTACACCAAGCACCCTTGTATTCTGGATACCTCCGGACACTCTCACACCGGTACACGTCGAGAAAATACAAAACATTCCAAAGATAACCCCCAGTGTAAAACGGTCCATCAATCCAGAACCATGTTCTTCGGACAGTACCCGTTTCACCAGCGGTACCTTTGTTAAAATTGTAGCAATCAGCACCAATAAACTGATATTGATGACCAGACTTCCGTATGCATTTGTCAGCATTTCCTTTCATCCCCTATCTTTTGTACATTGCTTTCTTTTTATTATACTCATCCTTCTTGTGATAGGAAAGCATTTTCTAGCGTTGTTTTCTATTGAAATTTTGATATACAAAAAAGGCCGTGCACGGCTGATTTTCTCAACCTGTGCACGACCTGTCTATTTCTGCAATGTTCCAAATTGCTGGATTTTTTGTATGGTTGACTTTCTTAAGCCATTCTTCCACAACACTGTTTGTATTTCTTTCCACTTCCACATGGGCATGGATCGTTTGGATATACTTTTGCAGCGGCACGTTTCTTTGGTGCACTTGCTGCAGATTCGTCTTTGTTGGTTCCGGTTACTTTTGCAACCTGTTCACGCTCTACCTTCTGTTCAATCTTCACATGATATAAGAGACGAACCGTGTCTTCCTGGATGTTTGCAATCATTTCATCAAACATATCGAAACCAGCCATCTTGTATTCTACAAGTGGGTCTCTCTGACCATATGCCTGAAGACCGATACCCTGGCGAAGCTGATCCATATCATCGATGTGATCCATCCACTTACGGTCGATAACCTTAAGAAGAACCACACGCTCTAATTCACGGAACTGTTCTGGTTCAGGGAACTCTGTCTCTTTTGCTTCATATAACTTCACAGCCTTCTCTTTTAAGCTATGTTTCAATTCTTTGTTGTTCTTGATGGAATCTAAGTCTTCCTCTGTTACCGGTTCCATTGGAATAATGGAGGTCAGTAACTGGTTCAATTCATTCAAATCCCACTCTTCTTTTGGAATATCTGCAGAAATACAGGTATCCACGCAGCTTTCCACGCGATCTGTAATCATCTTGAAGATAACATCTCTCATGTTCTCACCATTCAAAACACGAAGACGTTCTGCGTAGATGATTTCTCTCTGGTCGTTCATAACCTGATCATATTCTAACAGGTTCTTTCTGATACCAAAGTTGTTTCCTTCAATCTTGGTCTGTGCCTTCTCGATTGCAGAAGTTAACATCTTATGCTGAATTGGTTCTCCTTCTGGCACACCGATGGTATTGAATACTTCCATCAATTTGTCAGAGCCAAATAATCTCATCAAATCATCTTCCAGGGAGATGAAGAACTGAGATTCACCCGGATCTCCCTGACGTCCGGAACGTCCACGCAGCTGGTTATCAATTCGTCTGGATTCATGACGTTCTGTACCAATAATCTTAAGACCACCTGCTGCTCTCGCTTCATCATCAAGCTTAATATCGGTACCACGACCAGCCATGTTGGTTGCGATGGTTACAGCACCATGTACTCCGGCTCCTGCAACAATCTCAGCTTCCTGCTCATGGAATTTTGCATTTAAGACCGTATGCTTGATGCCTTCTCTCTTTAACATCTCACTGATTAATTCAGAAGTATCAATGTTAATCGTACCAACCAGAACCGGCTGTCCTTTTGCATGTGCCTCTTTTACGCTCTCGACAACTGCATGATATTTTTCTTTCTTGGTCTTGTATACAATATCGTGTAAATCCTTACGAAGGATTGGTTTGTTGGTCGGTATCTCGATAACATCCATTCCATAAATATCACGGAACTCTTTCTCCTCTGTCAAAGCAGTACCGGTCATACCGGATTTCTTTTCAAACTTGTTAAAGAAGTTCTGGAATGTGATGGTTGCAAGTGTCTTGCTCTCACGTTTTACTTTTACATGCTCTTTTGCTTCGATTGCCTGATGAAGACCATCGGAATAACGACGTCCTGGCATGATACGTCCGGTAAACTCATCGACAATCATAACCTGGTCATCTTTTACAACATAATCCTGATCACGGAACATTAAGTTATGTGCTCTTAAGGCAAGGATGACATTATGCTGAATCTCAAGGTTCTCTGCGTCTGCAAGGTTCTCAATCTTAAAGAACTGCTCTACTTTCTTCACACCTTCCTGTGTCAAAGAAACGACTTTATCTTTTTCGTTGACAACGAAGTCTCCGCTCTCTTCCTGCTCAACTCCCATGATGGCATCCATCTTAGAATACTCAGGGACATCCTCACCACGTACAAGCTGACGTGCCAGGATATCGCAAGCCTCGTAAAGTCTTGTAGACTTGCCACTCTGACCGGAAATGATAAGAGGTGTTCTTGCCTCATCAATCAAAACGGAATCGACCTCATCGATGATGGCATAGTGAAGTCCACGCTGAACAAGCTGTTCTTTGTAGATAACCATGTTATCACGCAGGTAATCGAATCCCAATTCATTATTGGTTACATAAGTAATATCACAATTATAGGCCTCACGGCGTTCCTCGTTGGACATGTCATTTAAAACAACACCGACTTTCAGTCCCAAAAATTCATGAACCTGTCCCATCCACTCGGAATCTCGTTTTGCAAGGTAGTCATTGACCGTTACGATGCAGACGCCCTTACCCTCTAATGCATTCAGATATGCCGGAAGGGTGGAAACCAATGTCTTACCTTCACCGGTTCTCATCTCCGCGATACGCCCCTGATGTAAGATAATACCACCAATAATCTGTACACGGTAATGTTCCATTCCAAGCACACGTTTTGCAGCCTCGCGGACTGTTGCGTATGCCTCTGGCAATAACTGGTCTAATGTCTCGCCTTTTTCAAGCCTTTCTTTATATTCTTTTGTTTTGTTTTTTAATTCTTCATCGGAAAGTTTCTGCATAGATTCGCGATAGGATTCTACTTTATCCACGATTGGATAAATTCTTTTTAATTCCCTTTCGCTGTGTGTTCCGAAGATTTTTGTAATTGCGCTCATAAAAACTCCTATTCTTTTACTACGTTCTCTCTGCGAGCCCCATTCTTAAGTCAAACAATTCTCGCACAATATGGATATTGTATCACTTTTTATGTACAACCACAATATACATTCCCGTGAACGAATTGTAAATTTTTTATAAACCAGACATGACAAACGATGAGAAACACATACGACCTGCCATACACGCGAAGAAAAATTTGCAAGACATGCCAACTTATCGTATAATAAGTGCAATTATCAACAAAATTTTTTACGAGAAGGAGAATCACAATGAAATATACCTATAAAACAAAAGGAACCTGTTCCACTTTGATTGAATTAGAGTTAGAAGGAGATGTCGTTCACAACGTAAAATTTACCGGCGGATGTAACGGAAACCTTCAGGCAATCCCGAAATTAGTAGAGGGACTTACCGTAGACCAGGTCGTAGAAAAAATCGGTGGTATTTCCTGTAACGGACGTCCAACCTCCTGTGGCGACCAGCTTGCACGCGCCTGTCGTGAGGCTCTTGAAGCATCCAAACAGCAGTAATTATGTAAACCTTCAAGAATTCAGACGGTACGATTTTTATTTTTCAAAAAATTTTCCGACTGTCTGGTTTTTAAAATAAGGAAACTTTCCGGCAATCTGACATAAATTAGAAAGAGTTCAATCTTTTGGAGTATTTATGAGCAGTATTGCCGGTTTTTTTCATCCATTCATGGATTTTACAAAAGAAAATGGTTCTTACACGACCATTTTAAAACAAATGTCTGCGACCTTGCTACATCGTGGACCCGATGAGCAGCATTTCTATTATGCACCGCACGCCTTTCTAAACCATAACCGCCTCTCGTGCGGGTTAAACCAGGATTCTGGGAAAGGCAGCCTTACTTATGAGACACTTCCCGCCACCAAAAAATTCAAGGACAATCATCTGACCATCGCCTATGACGGTGCCATCTACAATTTTAATGAACTGACCCAGTCTTTGCGCCGCGACGGTGTGGAAACAAAAGGTCTGTCTGACGCAGAACTTTTACTTTGTGCCTTCATCCGTTATGGAACTGATTTTGTCCAAAAGCTAAACGGTGGTTTTTCCATCGTTATCTATGACGAGAAGAAAAATCAGCTCTTTCTTTTCCGTGACCCGCTTGGCATCAAACCTCTTTTTTACACACTTACCGATAAAACCCTCGTCTTTTCCTCCGAATTGAAAGGTCTGTTCTGCCACCCTGCAATTACACCCGTAGTTGATTTGAACGGGCTGAACGAAATTTTTTCCATAGGTCCTGCGAAAACACCTGGATGTGGTGTTTTTTCTGATATCTACGAAATCAAGCCCGGACATTTTCTTGCGTATGGACCAAGCAAGCTATACGATGAATGCTACTTCCGTTTTTCCTCTGATTTAAGCAGCGACTGCTACGAGGATGCATTAGAAAACGTTTCCTATCTGGTAAAAGATGCCGTTATCCGGCAAATGGAGGGCGACGCACCACTTTCTTGTTTTCTTTCCGGTGGACTTGACTCTTCTGTTGTAACTTCCATCTGCGCGCATCAGCACCCGGATGAGAACATTAGGACCTACTCTTTTGACTTTAAAGGAAATGACCAGAATTTTAAGGCAAACAGCTTTCAGCCTTCCTTAGATGCCCCTTTTGTACAGGAAATGGTGGACTATCTTCACACCAACCATACCCGTTTTGAATGCAACAGTGCGCTTCAGGTTGACCTCTTATCTGCCTCCGTCGCTGCACATGACCTTCCTTGTATGGCAGATATTGACGCCTCTTTGCTTTATTTTTGCAAGCTTGCCGCAAAAGACAGCCGGATTGTTTTAACCGGTGAGTGCGCCGACGAACTTTTCTGTGGGTATCCTTGGTATCATAAAAAGGAAATGTATGAGGCCGATACGTTCCCATGGAGCCTTGATTTTTCTCCAAGGCAGCTGTTGTTAAAAGATTCTTTTATGGGAAAATTAGATGGCGCGTCCTACTTAGAACAGACTTATCAGAATGCCTGCGGGGAACTTCTTTTTGCCGATGATTTGTCAAAAGAGCAACGGCTGCACCAGAAGACATTTTTCCTTACTGTCCGCTGGTTTATGCAGACTCTGCTTGACCGTATGGACCGTGCCGCTGCCCAGACCGGACTCGATGCAAGAGTTCCGTTTGCCGACCTTCGGATTGCAAAATACCTGTTTGGACTTCCATACGAATTCAAAACGAAAGACGGAGAAGTCAAACATCTGCTTCGAGCCGCTTTTGCTTCGATTCTTCCACCGTCTGTTTGCCAGAGAAAAAAGAGCCCTTATCCGAAAACCTACGATCCAGGCTACGAAGCCTTGCTTGCAAACCGCTTAAAATCTGTCATTAGTAATCCAAACAGTCCGCTGCTCGAATTTGTAGAGCCAAAGAAAGTGCTTGCGTTCTGCCAGAACCCAAAGGACTATGGCAAACCATGGTACGGACAACTGATGGCCGGACCACAGCTGATGGCTTATTATTTGCAGATTAACGAATGGATTGAAAAATATCAGGTTCAACTAAAACTGTAACAAAGCCTTGACACCCGACACAGTGCGATCCTCACGGAGCATTTTTTATGTATTAGGAACGGATTTTCCTATTACATAAAAAAGGAACTGCATGTAGCATCTAACTACAAATGCAGTTCCTTTTTCTTTATTCATTTGGATTCTGTAAAATCGGCTGAATCTGTTTTCCTTGTATTGCCTGTTCTATGGTGTCTGGCAAAAGCTCCATTTTTGCAATCATGGAGTTCGGTTTGCTTTTTGTATTATCCTGCCCAAACGGCACAAAATAAATCTGTTTGGTGTTCATCAGGCTTCCAATATTCTTAAAGTTCGCAGATAGCGCATCATTCGTGGAAATTGCAATCACGAGGGGCTTTCCGTTTCTCATATGTGCCTTTGCAGCCATCAGTACCGGCGTGTCTGTGATTCCATTGCAGAGCTTCGCAGCGGAATTTCCGGTACAGGGTGCAATTACCATCACATCCAAAAAATTGTTTGGCCCGATTGGTTCTGCGGCACATATCGTACGGATGCCTTCGTTTTCTGTGATATCACAAATTCCTTCCACAAAGTCTCTTGCACTTCCAAATCTTGTGTCACAGCTTTGTGCATTAAATGAAAAAATAGGGATCACATTTGCCCCCATATCCTTAAGCCTTTGTATCTCACGTCTTGTCTTCGCAAATGTACAAAACGAACCTGTAATTCCAAGTCCAATTGTAAGCTTTGAAAAATCCATTACGCATTTCCTTTCCTGCTTTCCATGAGCGTAAAACGTTCCATCGCTCTTGCCAGAATATAGGCACTTTCCATTGGTGCATATTTTCCCGGTATTCCAAGAAGCAAATCCGATCGAATTCCATATTCCCTCGCCACATCAAAATCAACTCCTCCGGGAGCAGAAGCTATATCCAGAATATAGGCATCCTTTGGAAGTTCCCGAAGGATAAGTTCCGTTACAACCGGTGCCGGAACCGTATTTACTACCATTGTTGTTCCCATTGCCTCCTCCGGTCCGAACGCAAAATCTGCTGCATAAAATCCTTCTTTCTTTGCAAGCTTACGAACTTCCTTGCGCCTTGCCAGGATTGTCACTCTTGCACCAAGTGCCTTCAAACGGATTGCCAGTGCCCTTCCACATTTTCCATATCCGGTTACGATAATTTTTGCATCCTTTATATTATAAGGACTCTTACGGATCAGTTCTGAAATGGCACCCTCGGCTGTTGCGATGGCATTTTCCTCTACTACAATTTCATCCTCCATAAAATCCAAAGCACGAAGGTCTCGTTGCTGTAATAATTGTCTTAGTTCTTCCGTAAAACATCCCCCTAAAATCATGATGTCCTGATTCAGATTTTTATTTAAAATCGTAAGAAACATTTTCTGGTCCGTTATTTTCGTAACGGGAATAGGAAGAATCAGCATCTTCGTCTCCGGCAGAAATTCACTCAGTTTTGCAAGCTGTTCCTGCATCTTTTCCGGGTTGCGGATATCCAGGCACCGTAAGGTATAACCTTTTTTTGTCAAAATATCTGCCAGATAGACCTGACGCATATCACTGATAAAAAGAACCGTCTGTCCGTTCATAATAATCTCCATTCTTGCGCGACTTCTTCACGCGAACGATATTTATCATCTACGCTCCCTCAATTGTATTATATGTCTGCTGTGGCTTTTGGTTCCTTCCGTTTCCTCGACCTTTTTCATTGTTGTAGTTGTTTTAATTTTCAGAATATTTTATTTTATTTATACATTTTGCAATGTATTTCATTTTATTTTAATTATTTTCTAAAAATATATTGACAATCTTATAAAGTGATACTATAATACAATTAAACAAAAGATAACAAATATAGAAAAAAGGAGGAGAGACCACCAGAAACGAAACGATATACCCCATAATTTAACGAAGGAGGTACGGACCACCAGAAACAGTACATGCATTCGTTTTTCTTAATGGAAGATGGAAACCATGACACCTACCCCACATAGAACGGAATCAGAGCCAGTCAGATAATTTATCTTATATGTCTCGATTCTAAGGTCATCGGAATACAGATATTGGAAAGAAAGAGAAAGCGAAGAAGTCCATAATAATTCGAAAAGGAACGAAAGAATACGATTAGAGTCGTAAATAAACGAAAGAGGTACAGTCCCATGGACAACGAAAATTGAAAGGCGGCATCCCTTATTGATAAAAGAGATGTCGCCTTTCTTCATGCCTTTTTAGCAAATTCTATATTATCTGTTCCATCTTGTATGGATTTCACCAGCCATTCGTTTTTTAGGATTCTTCACTGGAGGCCTCAACCAGTTCGTTTGTAATCTGGTTAATACTCTGATATCCCGTCACGACCTGACCGATATTATCCTGTAAATTGGTGATACTGGAACTGATTTCTTCCATTGCAGCCGAAGTCGACTCTACATTCTGGCTAATCTGTTCTGCCTGCGTCAGCGTATGCTCTAGCAAATCTTTTAAGGTATCGGTACGCTCCTCTACCTGTGTTGCCTGCTCTAATACATTTGATGTATTCTCTGAAATTTCATCAAACGATTCTTTTACATTGTTTACATAATCGGTACAGTCTGAAACTGCCTCTAACTGTACTTTTAACTCAGAATTTACCTGATTGGTCAGTCCGTTGATACCATCTAAGATATCGTGAATCTGTTCGGTAAAGCTTTTGGAATCCTCGGAAAGCTTACGGATTTCGGATGCAACAACTGCAAATCCTTTGCCGTGTTCTCCTGCTTCTTACGTTTGCATCATTTCCTATTTCTTATTTCGTTCTGATTATACCTTCTTTTTCCAAAAAAGTATAGGAAAAAAGCAACAAAAATACCAGTCTCTAAGGATTCAACCGATATGGGTCGTTCCCTCTTTGACTGGTATGTTGTATTTTATCCCGTTATCGCGATAATTTATCAATTTTTAAATCTGTGTGAGTACAAAAATATCGTAAATTGCCTTGATTGCATTCTCAAAATCATTGTTGCTGACACCGATGATAATGTTAAGCTCAGAAGAACCCTGGTCAATCATTTTTACATTGATGTTTGCGTGTGCTAATGCAGAGAAAATTCTTCCTGCAGTTCCGCGCGTGGACTTCATTCCTCTACCTACAACGGCAATCAATGCAAGATTTCCTTCCAAATCAATAGTGTCTGGTTTTGCAAGACGATGGATGGAGGAAATGACCTGCTGCTCTTTTCCTTCAAATTCTGCCTGATGCACAAACACGGTCATCGTATCGATTCCAGATGGCATATGTTCAAAAGAAATATCGTTCTCCTCAAATGCCTGCAGCACTTTTCTTCCAAATCCGACCTCGGAATTCATCATGTCCTTATCAATATTGACAGAAACAAATCCTTTCTTTCCGGCAATACCGGTGATGGTAAATGCAGATGCCTGGCAAGTACTTTCCACAATCCAGGTTCCCTCATCCTCTGGTGCATTCGTATTGCGGATGTTGATTGGGATTCCAGCCTTACGTACCGGGAATACGGCATCCTCATGAAGTACGCTTGCACCCATGTAAGATAACTCACGAAGTTCACGGTAAGTGATGGTCTTGATGGTCTGTGGATTCTCGATAATTCTTGGATCTGCAACAAGGAAACCAGAAACGTCAGTCCAGTTTTCATAAACAGATGCGTGAACTGCCTTTGCAACGATAGATCCTGTGATATCAGAGCCACCTCTTGAGAAAGTCTTTACGGTTCCATCTGGAAGAGCTCCATAAAATCCTGGAACGACCGCACTCTTTGTCTTCTCCAATCGCTTCGATAATACCTCGTCTGTCTTATTGGCATCGAAGTTTCCATCCTCATCAAAGAAGATGACTTCTGCTGCATCGATAAATTCATATCCCAGATAATTCGCCATGATGATACCATTTAAGTATTCTCCACGTGATGCAGCGTAATCAACGCCTGCCTTCTGCTTGAAATTCTCTGCGATTTTTTTGAATTCTTCATCTAATGATAATTTTAAATTTAATCCATTGATAATGGAATCGTAACGCTCTTTTATTTTCATTAACGGTACACGGAATTCTTTTTCTTCCTCCACTAATGCATAGCAGGCATAAAGCATATCCGTAACCTTGGTATCCTTGGAATTTCTTTTTCCAGGTGCACTTGGCACAACATATCTTCTCTGTTCATCCGCACGTATGATCTTACCGACCTTTGCAAACTGCTCCGCACTTGCAAGGGAGCTTCCACCGAACTTTACAACTTTTTTCATCTTCTTTTGCTCCTATCGAATAATCTTAACTTTTTCTATCTTACCATAAATAGGGGGAGCGTCAAACCATTTTTTTATTTTTGTCCAATTGCAAAAAAATATCGGCTGTTTCTTGTCTATTTTTAGCACTTTTTCACGGTGTTTCGTTAAAGTGTTAATTCTATTCCAAAGAAAACGCAGTTTCCATACAAACCGAAAGACTGTTGGAAACTGCATTTTCTTATACCAGACGGGAAGCTATGAACTTTGCAAGTGACTCTGCCTGCTCGGCTGCAATATCAAAGGTCTCAATGGATTTTTTATATTCGCCGTCATAATATTGTTCCATCTCCTGGCGCAATAAATCCAAATGTTCAAACAGCATCCTTCTTAATTCCGTCTCACTGCCTGGTTTCATATTTTTTGCAAGCAAGGATGCCATCTTGGCCGCATTCTCATACCATGCATTCACCTCTCTTTGATAGGCATCCATATCTTTTGCCATCAGAAGTTTCATCATTTCAGCTGCCATATCTTCGTGTTCCAGCAAAAGATCACGCAGCTGATTCAGTTCTGTCTGGGAAAGGTACCCCTGAAATGTATTCACAATCTCCCCCACATTCCGAAGCAGACGCTCCTTCGTTGCCTGCTCATTTGACATCTGCATCTGCGGTGTCTCCTCCATTGGCATGGAAAGCATCAGCATACGATGCCAATAGACATGCTCTAACCATGCCCGCATCATCTCTTCGCTTAGGCTATCCTCTTTTTCCTCCGGTACCGCATAGCCCGGTCCCGGACAGATATTAAAACGCATTCCAACCTGGAGGTTATACGGATTTACTCCCGGATTTTCCAAAATCAGTTCCGTAACAGTTGTCATGTACTGTTTTGCCAGCTTGTATAGGGAATCCCCCTCTTTAATCGTGTGCACAATTTTGTTCTTACAATACAATGATTATTCTCCAAAATCTCTTTCCTTTTATCTTATGCAGCGAAAAAAAAGTTGCGAAACAATTTCTTGCTTCACAACTTCGTTTTATAATAATCCTGCAAAAAATGGTGCTACCACAACCGTCAAAAGACCTGCAACTGCGATTGACAGGCTGCTCATGGCTCCTTCAATCTCTCCAATCTCCATCGCCTTTGCCGTTCCGATTGCATGTGCGGCAGAACCAAGCGCAATCCCTTTTGCAATCGGCTCTTCTATTTTAAAAAGGTGGAACACAAATTCTGCAATAATATTTCCAACTACGCCTGTAATTATAATTACTGCCACTGTAATCGTAACAATTCCACCTAACTCTTCTGACACACCCATGCCAATTGCGGTCGTAATGGACTTTGGAAGCAGAGTTACATACTCCTTATGATTCAAATGAAACAAAAGTGCCATTGTCATCACACAAAGTACGCTGGTAAACACGCCGGATAAAATTCCTGCTGTAATCGCTTTTGCATTGTTTTTCAAAAGCTGTACCTGTTCATACAATGGAATTGCAAGACAAACCGTAGCCGGTGTCAGCAGATAACTTAGGTATTTTGCTCCCTCATTGTAACTGTCATAGTCAATTCCGGTTGCAAGTAAAAACAGGATTACCACTATGATGGAAACAAGAAGTGGATTAAACAATGCCAGCTTTAATTTCCGTTTTAAAAATGCTCCGATTTCGTAGGTTGCAATACTTATCATGACTCCAAAGAAAATGGAGTTATTTAACATCTCTCTCACTTTTATTCCTCTTTTCCAAACGAATTACAAACTGTGTGACTCTTCCTGATATTCCCATAACTACAATTGTAGATACAATGGTAATCACGATAACCGGAATGCAGATTGGCTTTAACACGCCCCACGCATTCATGAGTCCGACACCTGCCGGGATAAACATCAGTGGCATAATCTCAATCAGATATTTTGCAGCTTCCTTTACCTGCTCTAACTGAATCACTTTAAATTGCAATGCCAGAAACATTAGCACCAGTCCATAAATACTCGACGGAATCTTAAAAGGAAGTATCATTTTTAAAATTTCTCCCAGAAACGTAACCGCCAAAATCAATCCAAATTGCCTGATATACTTCATCTTTATCGCCCTTCATCATTCGACATATTTCTACATTTTTTCAGTACACATTGTATACGCATTATTCGAATAGGGCAAGATGTATTTTTATTTGTACAATTTTGCTATTTTTTGAGCGGATCAGACGCCGGATTCTTGATTGGATTTCCTTCTTCATCAAATCTGGAGCCGTGACACGGGCAGTCCCAGGTGTGTTCTAACGCATTCCAGCGCAGCTTGCACCCTAAATGTGTACAGCGTTTTCCACCAAATGACAGCAAGTTTACTGTCGCTTCTTTCAGATTGGTAAAAAACTGACGGGAAAACATTCCCCTTGACGGCAAAAACAATTTTGCATATTCGTTGTCATATCCTTGCACTAAATCCGTTAAAATCTGGGCTGCAATCATGGCGGAGGTCATTCCCCATTTGTTAAATCCGGTTGCTACATATAAATCCGGTGTACTTTTGGAATAACACCCGATATAAGGCATTCCGTCCAGCGACATACAGTCCTGTGTCGCCCAGTTTGCATATTCTGTCGCATCTGGGAAATACATGTTTGCAAAATTCCGTAAGTATTCATATCCCCTTGCAGGCTTTCCGGTCCGGTTTCCGCCGCCGCCAAGTAATAAGGTATCCCCCACCGAGCGCAGGGAAATTCCGTTTTCCTCAGCCTCCAGATAGATACCCTCTAATTCTTTTACCCCCTTTAGGGCAAGCACATAGGAACGTTGCTGGTAAAGTTTTAAAAAATAAAGTCCTTTTTTATCGATGATTGGAAAATGCGTGGCAATGATAATCTTTTCTGCCGTCACCGTACCTTTTTCCGTCACTGCAAAATATTCCGTCATCTCTTTTACTCTTGAATGTTCATAAATTGGAAGATCTTTGCTAATCTCCGCCACTAACCGGTACGGATTCATTTGCCCTTGCTCTGGGAAACGCACTGCTGCCTTCACCTCAAAAGGCAGTTCTGTTTTGGTAACATATTCTGCCGGATAAGTCAGGCGGTGCAAAACATCTACCTCTTTTCGAAGCATCCATTCATCCGTTGTCGAAAACAGATAGGCATCTTTTTCTTCAAACTCAAACTGATAATGCCAGGATAATTTTTTGTATTGGCGAATTGCAAGCTCATTCGCCTCCAAATACTGTCTGGTAAGTTCCAGACCATACTGGTCACACATCTTCGCGTAACGCAATCCATGCTGGCTTGTCACCTTTGCCGTCGTATTTCCTGTGACACCACCTGCAATGGTATCTGCCTCAAGCAAAACGGCTTCTATCCCTGCCTGCTTGCAATAATAAGCGCAAAGAAGACCTGCAAGCCCACCCCCTATAATCAGGACGTTGGTTCGCAGGTCCTCCCGTAATTCTGGAAATTCTGGTAATGTTATCTGTTCTGACCATATCGAACTCATTGTCTTATCCTTTCCTGCCAAAGCATCTGGCACTCTATACACAATTCTTCATTCTGCATTTAATATGGTCAGTTTTTCATTTTTTATGCGGGATTTTTCCCGATACTGTCACTAAGGCTCTGATATAACTCACCCGGATTGATTGGTTTGGTCAGATGTCCGTTCATTCCAGCCGCTAACGATTTTTGCACATCTTCCTCATAAGCATTCGCTGTCATGGCAAGAATCGGAACTGTTTTTGCATCTTTCCGGTCTAAACCGCGGATAGCCTGTGTTGTCTCAAGCCCGTTCATCACCGGCATACGGATATCCATCAGAATCGCATCATAATGCCCTAATTCACCTGATAAAAACATATCCAGGGCATCCTTTCCGTTCTCCGCGTGCTCAACCTTCATGCCTTTGCTCTCCAAAAGTCTTCGCGCCACAAAGGTATTGATTTTATTATCTTCTACTAATAAAATACATTTTCCCTTTAAACATGCAAAATCTTCCGCACCGGAATGGTTCTTTTTGCCTTTTTCTTCAAGCGGTTCTGCTTCTGTCACTGGCAAATCAACTATGATTGTAGTTCCTTTTCCAGGTTCACTTTCAATCTGTAAAACACCGCCCATAATCTGAACGAGCTTATCTACAATCGTAAGTCCAAGACCTGTTCCCTGCCATTGAAGATCTGCTCCATTTTGTTCCTGTTCAAACGGTTCTAGCGCCTTTTTCAAAAATTCAGGACTCATTCCGATTCCATTATCCGAAACTCTGTAACGAATCCAGGTGTCCTCCGTTGGCATTTCCTTTTTCTGCGCTGTAAACTCAACTTTTCCACCAGACATCGTATATTTGACTGCATTGGATAACAGATTAAAGAAAATCTGTTCCAGACGGACTCTGTCTGCATAGATACATTCCACACCACAGTCAATGTTGCAGTAGAACTCCATATTTTTTTCTTTTATAAGAGGACGGATTGTGGTATCAATGGATTCCTCAAAATCGTCTTTTGTAAATACGGTAGGGTTCAATACCAGCTTTCCGCTCTCAATTTTGGAAATATCCAAGATGTCATTGATTAAGCCTAGCAAAAACTTGCCGGAACCTTCGATTTTTCCAAGATAATCGTCTAGTTCTTCCTTGGACTTGCACTCTTTTGCAAGCTCTGTCACACCTAAAATCGCGTTCATCGGTGTTCTAATGTCGTGACTCATCCTTGCCAGAAAATCACTTTTTGCATAGCTTGCTCGTTCTGCCGTCTCAAGCGCCTGCTCTAAAATGTCCTGTTTTTCCTTTTCCCTTTTTACAATATCATCAATATCTGTTCTGGTATTGATGATAAATCCTTTTTCATGGTCCGCATAAGTGTAACGGAGCAGCTTCCGGCGAACAGAGCCGTCCGCCTCTCTCATATCATATTCGTAGGTGTAAAATTCTTCCCGCTGAAGATTATGCAAAATATTCGTAAGTGAGACATTGGCAATCAGCTTTTCCATGTCATCTGTCACTGCAACACGGCGCATGTAATCCGCAACCATCTTGTCATAGTTTTCGTGAAATTCCTCCGGTTTTACAATGCCATCCTTGCTGGAATACATCTTAAAATGCTTGTTCCACACATTGATTCCACTCATGTAGTCATAATCAAAGCGGCTTGTCGTATTCACCATCATGTTAAGCATGCGTTCATTTGTAATGTCACGGTTATAGAAAAAGGCAACCACGTCATCACTCTCCGGGCGTCTTAACATCTTTACATCCACCTGCATCCAGACAATGTCACCGGACTTTTTCCAGACCGCCCAGTATGTCGTCTGATAGTCCTCTTTTCCCTCCTGGAACATCTTTAGAAGAGACTCGGTTCCAAGCTTTTGATTTTCTTCGTCTGACAAGTGAATCGCGGTCAGATACTGGCTGACACGCTTTTTGTAATCGACAACCGGGAGCTTATCTTCCTCGCCGAGTTCTTTTCGTCCAAAATTGATTTCTTCCACACATTTTTTGGTCAGATTCACACAGCAGGTCACAACCGTACTTGAAATCGCGTTCTTGTGATAATTAATTTCCTCCTGATAACGCTGTTCCATCAGGGTTTCGCGCGTAATATCCCGGCTGGCACCGTAGGCATGTGTTGCGACCTGATTTTCATCTTTTACCGCAAGATAGGTTGTGTGTTTTCTCCACCAGCCATCATGATTCTTGTTTGCAACCCAGAAACTTCCAGATACTTTCGGTGCACCGTTTTGCAATTCTTCGTACATGCGAAGAAATTCTTCCCTGGAATCTTCCCTGACATATCCATTTTCAATAAAAAACTCCGGTACATTCTCAATGACAAGCGGATATTCGTTCAGTTCTGTCGAGGTATCAGTCTGTAAAATCCGTTTCCGTTCGATATCATATTCCCAGACGCTGATAGAAGCCCCCTCAAGTGCACGCATATATTTTTGCTCACTCTCACGGATTTTCTTTTCCAACAGGGTCTGTTCTGTCACATCATTCATCGTAAAGGCACAGTAACCCGCATCCTCCTGATAGATGGTTAAGGAAAAGTATCTTTGAAAAATCTTACTGTAAAAAACAGAGTTTCTCTCCTGTCCGCTTCTTTCCACCTGTTCAATCAGTTTCAGCCAGATTTTTCTTCCTTCCACAAACACATCATAATGGTATTTTCCAATCAGATCATCCGCAGAACATTTGATCAGATTCGCATACGCATGGTTTACATAACGATATGTCATATTGGAAACGTTTCCATCCTCATCATATTCCGGTCTTACAATCCCAAACGGAATCGGGCTAAAATCCATGCAGTAACGGAACTGTTCGATTCTGGCATTCGACTTATCCTCCGACATAATGCCCCGCACTCTGTGATACAACAATTTTGAAGCAAACGGTTTTGTAATAAAGTCATTTGCTCCTAGCTCCAATACACGGTTTTCAATCACTTCATTATGTTCTGTTACCGCTATGATAGGCAAAAGGTGATAACGCTCATCTTTTCTTAAAATCTCAATCAACTGGAAACCGTCCATCACCGGCATATAAAGATCAGTCAGCAGAAGATCTACAAACTGTTTTTGCAGAATATCAAGTGCTTCCTGCCCATTTTCGGCCTGAATAATCACATATTCTTCTTTAAAATATTCGTTCAGGATGACTCTGTTCATCTCGATGTCATCCACTATCAGCATTACCTTTTTACTCGCGTCCATCTTATGTACCTCAAGCATTCTCAAACATCATCTAATTTCTAATTTTAAACGAATTTTTGTAAATAGCAACTAGAATTCATACACTTTTCAAAAAAGAATCCTGTTACATAAAAAAGTTTTTACCGCAGAATTTGCACATTTCGTTTTCTGAGCGGGGAATTGTGACATATATCCTATTGACAATAACTTTACACCAATGCTATCATGAAAAAAAATTTTGGAAAGATGAATTATTCGGAGTCTTTCCAAGCAATTATCCTGGACCACTCATCCCGAGTCAAGGCCATACGGACAGCCGGGTCCACTGCCGATTGGCAACTTTCGTTGCCTTATTGATTGAGTTAGAAGCTCAAATTTTATAAGTTGGTTCCTTTATAACCAAAATGCGTGAATCGCAGACTTGTGAAACGGTCAATAAGAGTAGTAAAAGTATGATTGCTATATAGACTCTGATTATCCCGAATCCTTACATATTGATATCCCACCGGCAGGTAATGCTGGTTTTTCTGTGATAGAGCGGAAGCTGTATGTTTTATAACTACGTTTTTCGTTGTATTGCATCATCATGGATTTGTAACGCAGGTTATGCACACGCATACCCTGCGTTTTTTCGTCTATTGAATTAGGGTAACAAAACATGATTTATCACTTGAAAAACTAGAAATCATGTTTTGTCACCCTAATTCTGTAGGAGAAAATTTCGAGTATTTGTATAAAATTTACCTTACAGATTGTGCAAAAAAGGAGAAACTAGAAATGAATTCAACTACAAACCGCACACCTCTCGACCAGAACCGTGCGCCAATCCACGAAGCCTTGGAACAATTCCGCCAGATGCGTGTTGTTCCATTTGATGTACCGGGTCATAAACGGGGACGTGGCAATCCAGAACTGACCGCTTTTCTCGGACAGCAATGCGTCTCTGTCGATGTCAACAGCATGAAGCCTCTTGACAATCTCTGTCATCCGGTCTCTGTCATCCGCGAGGCAGAGCAGCTTGCCGCCGAAGCCTTTGGAGCTGCGGAAGCTTTTCTTATGGTCGGAGGAACCACAAGTGCCGTGCAGAGCATGGTCTTAACCGCCTGCAAACGTGGCGACGAGATTATCCTGCCACGTAATGTGCACCGCAGTGTCATTAACGCTTTGGTACTCTGCGGCGCCGTTCCTGTCTATGTAAACCCGGAAGTGGATCACCGCCTCGGTATCTCGCTTGGCATGAAGCTTTCCCAGGTAGAAAAGGCGATTCAGGAACATCCAAACGCTGTCGCCGTGCTCGTAAACAATCCGACTTATTATGGCATCTGTTCTGACCTGCGCGGCATTGTAAAGCTTGCGCACGAACACGGCATGCTCTTCCTTGCCGATGAGGCTCATGGAACCCACTTTTATTTTGGAAAAGACTTACCGGTCTCTGCCATGGAAGCCGGCGCCGATATGGCATCCGTCTCCATGCATAAAAGTGGCGGCAGTCTGACACAGTCCAGTTTTTTGCTTGCCGGGCCAAACGTCCATGCCGGATATGTCAGACAGATTATCAACCTGACACAGACAACTTCCGGCAGTTATCTTTTGATGAGCAGCCTGGATATCTCAAGGCGCAACCTCGCACTGCGCGGTGAGGAAATTTTCGGAAAAGTACGGGAAATTGCGGAGTACGCCAGAGCCGAAATCAACTCCATCGGCGGCTACTACGCTTTCGGCCCTGAGATGATTAACGGTGACTCCATCTATGATTTTGACCCAATCAAGTTAAGTATTCATACGCTAGACATTGGTCTTGCCGGAATCGAGGTCTACGACCTGCTCCGCGATGACTATGACATTCAGATTGAGTTCGGTGACATCGGAAATATCTTAGCCTATCTTTCCATCGGCGACCGTATTCAGGAAGTCGAGCGGTTAGTGAGCGCTCTCGCCGAAATCCGTCGCCGTTACCAGCATGATAAAACGGGTATGTTAAGCCAGGAATATATTGACCCACAGGTTATTGTAAGCCCGCAGGAAGCCTTCTATGCTGAAAAAGAAAGTCTTCCAATCTTAGAGACAAAAGGAAAAGTCTGCAGCGAATTTGTGATGTGCTACCCGCCTGGAATTCCAATCTTAGCGCCCGGCGAAATGATTACGGAAGATATTTTAAATTACATTTTGTATGCGAAGGAAAAAGGGTGTAGTATGACCGGTCCGGAAGACCCGGAAATTC